>JAKLIE010000207.1 GCA_022709775.1 Pseudomonadota bacterium | reverse complement strand
GTCGTAGCGTCCCCGGCGGGCCGGGGCTGCGCTCTTGATCGTCATGTCGTTCATCGGGGACTCCGTCGCTCGCGCGTTGGGATACGGGACGATCCTAGTCATGGGGATTGACAAGCGATAGTTAATTCTTTTTACTCACAACTTAAGCATTTGCTTAAGTAACGATTGCGCCTGCCGGCACGGAGGGACCATGCGCGGGGTGACGATCCGCCAACTGCAGATCTTCTCGACGGCCGCGGCGCACCTCTCGTTCGCGCGCACCTCCGAGCAGTTGCACCTCACGCAGGCGGCGGTCTCGCTCCAGGTGAAGCAGCTCGAGGATCTCGTCGGCCTCGCGCTGTTCGAGCGGCGCGGCCGCAAGGTCCACCTGACCGAGGCGGGCGAGCACCTCGCGCGCTACGCGCGGGTGGTGCTCGAAGCGCTGCGGGACGCCGATGCGGCGATCTCGGCGCTGAAGGGCCTGCGCGGCGGCCGCATCGCGGTCGGCGCCGTCAGCACGGCCAAGTACTTCGCGCCGGCGCTGATCGCCCGCTTCAGGCAGCGCCATCCGGACGTGCGCGTGGTGCTCTCGGTCAACAACCGCGAGGTGATCGTGCGCGAGCTCGAGCGCAACGAGATCGACCTCGCGATCATGGGCACGCCGCCACAGCGCTTCGAGACGGTGGCGGTGCCGTTCGCCGACCACCCGCTCGTCGTGATCGCGCCGCCGTCGCACCCGCGCGCCCGCGAGCGCGCGATCCCGCTCGAGGCGCTCGCGGGCGAGCGCTTCCTCGTGCGCGAACAGGGCTCGGGTACGCGCTCGTCGATGGAGCGGTTCTTCGGGGAGCGCGGCTTCGCGCCGAAGATCGACAGCGTGATGAACAGCAACGAGACGATCAAGCAGGCGGTGATGGCCGGCATGGGCGTCGCGTTCATCTCCCGCCACACGATCGGGCTCGAGCTCGCGACCGGCCACCTGTGCGTGCTCGACGTGCAGGGACTGCCGCTGATGCGCCGCTGGTACGTCGTGCAGCGTGCGGGGCGCTTCGTGAGCCCCGCGACGGCCGCATTCGTCCAGTTCGTCGTCGAGAACGGCCCGGCGCTGCCGGGCGAACTGCATCTGCCGGCGGAGGCGTCGTCGTCCGACGCGCCCGTCCTCCGCGCACACGCCCCTCGCGTCGGCGAGGCGGCGCCGCCGGCCGGGAGCGCTCGCCGGGCGCGGCGCTGACTCCGCACCGCCGTTCGGCGCGACGTTCAGTGCGCCGCGTAGCCGGGCGCCTTGAGCGCGCCCTCCTTGAAGGCGTTCGACGCCGTCTGGTAATAGGCGATCGCCTCCTTCGCGAGCTGCGGATCGAGCGGCGCCGGCGTCGACTCGTACGTGGCGGGATCGACGCGGAACGCCTCGATTCTGCGGCCGGGCGAGAGCACCGTCAGCACGCCGTCGCGCAGGTAGCCCAGCGACTGGTAGTTGCTGACGAACGCGCGATCGGGACCGGATGGAACCTCGAACAGCGAGCGGCCGAAGAAGTAGTCGTCGCCGTCGGCGCGCAGGATGTCGAGGAGCGTCGGCGGAACGTCGATCTGGCTCGCGACGCCTTCGTAGACGCCCGGGTCGACGAGCTTCGGCGCCCACAGGATCATCGGGATCCGGTAGCCCGCGACCGGCAGCTTCGTCTTGCCGGCGACCGCGGCGCAGTGGTCGGCGATGAACACGAACAGCGTGTCGTCGAACCACGGCCTCCGGCGCGCGTCCTCGACGAACTTCCCGATCGCGTAGTCCGTGTACATCACGCCGCCCTCGCGGCCGCCCGGCGAGCGGATCGGGATGCGGCCGTCAGGATAGGTGAACGGGCGGTGGTTCGAGGTCGTCATCACGTGCGTGAACGTCGGCATGCCCTTCGCGGCGTTCGCGTCGACGACGCGAAGCGCGTTGTCGAACAGCGATTCGTCGGCGACGCCCCAGACGTTCTCGAACGCGATCGTCTCCTTCGGGAAGTCGCGGCGGTCGACGACGCGGTAGTCGTTCGCGTCGAAGTAGGCGTTCATGTTGTCGAACATGCCGTAGCCGCCGTAGACGAAAGTCGTCGCGAAGCCCTGGTGCTCGAGCAGCTCGCCCATCGTCGACAAATGCTCGTTGCCGGGCCGGCGCACGATCGCCTGCCCGGGCACCGGCGGCGTCCCGAGCGACACCGCCTCCAGGCCGCGCACGGTTCGCGTGCCGGTCGCGTACATGTTGGCGAACCGGATGCCCTCGCGGGCGAGCCGGTCGAGGTTCGGCGTCATGCCCTTCGTCGAGCCGTAGGCGCCGAGGAACTCGGCGGACAGGCTCTCGACGGTGACGAGGATCACGTGGCGCGGGCGGCGCGGCATGCTTGGAAGATGCGGCTCCGTCGCCTCGTGGCTCGCCGCCTCCTCGAGCGAGGCGTACCTGAGCGGCTTGCGGTCGACGCCCATCGACTTCAGCAGGAGGTCGGCCTCCTGCTGCGGCATCGTCGCGTAGAACTTGTCGTAGTCGAGCTCGTTGCGGCGCGCGGCGGCCGCGAACGTGAAGATGCCGTTGCCGGCGATCTCGTCGGCGTACGCGTTGCCGATCGACCCCATCTGGTCGATGCTGGCGACCGCCAGCGCAGCGGCCGGCAGCGCGAGCGCGGCGGCGACGTAGCCGAGCCTGCGGGCGCGGGAGGTCGGCGCGAGGTCGGCGCGACGGAGCGCGGGGCGCACCGCCAGGGCGATCAGGAGCGCGGCGGCGGCGATGCCCGCGACGATCCACGCCACCGGGTAGGACTCGCGGATGTTGCCGAGCACCTCGTGCGTGTAGAGCAGGTAGTCGACCGCGATGAAGTTGAAACGGGTCGAGAACTCGAGCCAGAACGTGGCCTCGGCGACCGCGATGAACAGCAGCACGAACACCGCGAAGAGGAACCAGGCGAAGCGCAGCGCGCGGTGGGTGCGGGTCGCGCGCCAGCGATCGGGCAGCGCCGCTTCGTAGAGCCACACCGGCGCGAGCAGCGCCACGAGCACGACCAGGTCGAACCACAGTCCCCTGGCGAACATCGCCGGCCACTCGGCGAGCGGCACGGCGGCGGTGCCCACCCACAGGGCGAGGCCGAGCCGGGTGGCGGCGAACACCGCCAGCGCGACCAGCGCGTAGATCAGCGGGACGTCGAGATAGGGGCGATGTCGGGACATGAGGGGCTCGACCGGGTACGCGGCCGAAAGTTTGGCGAGCCATCCCCGGGTGCCCCGAGTATGCGCCGCTTGCCCTGCATCCTCGGTGACTTGCCTCACAAAGCGGTGCGGCGCCTCGCGGTTGCGTGGCCCGGCCGCCCGCGTGTTCGTCGGCGCGATCGTGACTCGCCGACCGAAGCCGCGACGGGCTCGCGGGCGCGAGTCGTGCGCCGACCGGAGTACCATCCGCGCTTCCTCCCGACTGGACGGTTCCCATGAGCGCCAGCTCACCCGCCGACTCGCGCTCCGCCCGCTACGGCAGCGGCAAGGCCGTGCGCCGCGTCGAGGACGATGCGCTTCTGACCGGCCGCGGGCAGTTCGCCGACGACTTCTCGCTGCCCGGGCAGGCGGTCCTTCACGTGCTGCGCTCTCCGCATCCGCGTGCGCGGATCGCCTCGATCGACACGAAGGCTGCCGCCGCGATGCCGGGCGTCGTCGCGATCGTGACCGGCGAGGACCTCGTGCGCGCCGGCGCGGGTCCGCTCGTGTCATCGTCGGATTTCCGGCGCGCCGACGGCGCGCCGACCGCCGCGCCGCCGCACCACGCACTCGCGGTCGGCGCGGTGCGCTACGTCGGCGAGGCGGTCGCGGCGATCGTCGCGGAGACGATGCATCAGGCGCGCGACGCGGCCGAGGCGGTCGACGTCCGCTACGAGCCGCTGCCGTCGGTGGCGGACGCGAGCGCGGCGGTCGCCTCCGGCGCGCCGCTCGTGTGGCCCGCCGCCGCAGGCAACGTCGCGTGCGAGATGCGCCACGGCGATGCCGCGAAGGTGGCCGACGCATTCGCGCGCTCCGTGCACACGGTGAGCCTCGATCTCGTCAACCAGCGCGTGATCCCCGCGCCGATCGAGCCGCGCGCGACGCTCGCGAGCGTCGACGCCGCCAGCGGCCGGCTCACGCTGCGCGTCAGCTGCCAGACGCCGACGGGTCTGCGCGACGAGCTCGCGGGCGCGGTGCTCGGCATCCCGCCCGAGTCGGTCCGCGTCGTCGTCGGCGACGTCGGCGGCGGGTTCGGCATGAAGACGACGCTCTACGCCGAGGACGTGATCGCCGCGCACTGCGCGCGCACGCTCGGCCGGCCGGTCAAATGGTGCGCCGAGAGGATCGACGAGTTCCTGGCGGCCTCGCACGGCCGCGACGTGACCGCGCGCGCGGAGCTCGCGCTCGATGCGGACGGCCGCGTGCTCGCGCTGCGGGTCGACTCGCTGGCGAACCTCGGCGCGTACGCGACGCCGGCAGGCGTCGTGATCCAGCTCGTGATCGGACCGTGGGTGTCGACGTCGATCTACGACATCCCGGCGATCGACGTGCGCGTCCGCGCGGTGCTGACGAACACCACGCCGACCGGCCCGTACCGCGGCGCCGGGCGCCCCGAGGCGATCTACTTCATCGAGCGCCTGATGGACGCCGCCGCGAGGAAGACCGGCATCGGCCAGGCGGAGCTGCGCCGAAGGAATATGATCCGGCCCGACCTGATGCCCTATCGCAACCCGATGTCGAAGACCTACGACACCGGGCAGTTCGCGAAGGTGATGGACGAGGCGATCGCGCTCGCGGACTGGAAGGGCTTCGACGCGCGCGCCGCCGAATCGAAGCGCAGGGGGAAGCTGC
>JAKLIE010000206.1 GCA_022709775.1 Pseudomonadota bacterium | reverse complement strand
CCACGCGAGGTCGGGATTGCGATTCGCCGAAAGCACCACGCGGGCCTTCGCGTCGGGCTTGCCGAACGCGAGCTCCGCGGGGATGACGCCGCCGTCGCGGAACGCCGTGGTCGCGAGCTTCATGCGGGATCTCCGGTTCAGGCGGCGCGCCAGTGCGGCGGGCAGGTCGAGTCCACGTACGGCAGCGCCTCGATGCGCCGCTTCCACGCCGCGAGCGCGGGCGTGAGCATCGCTGCGGCATCGAAGGTCGGCACGCGCTGGTGGCAGCGGTCCAGGAACGCGACATAGGGGTAGAGCGCGAAGTCGGCCGCCGACAGCGGCCCCGCCAGGAAGTCCGCCGCGAGGTAACGCGTCAGGAACGCGAGCTCCTCGGCGACTCCTGTCCTCGCCTTCTCGATCTTCGCGACGTCGTGCGCCTCCGGCTTCGTGTAGAGCAGCGCCTCGATCAGCGCGTCGGTCGCCTCGCCCGTGTAGCCGTCGACCTCGCTCACGATCCTGCGCACGGTCGCCCGCTGTCGCGCGTCGCCGGGGAACAGCCTCGTTCCCTGCGACGCGTACGCCTCGTCGAGGTACTCGACGATCGCGTTCGACTCGTAGAGCACGAAGTCGCCGTCGACGATCGTCGGGACGCGATGGCGAGGATTGAGCTTCACGAACTCGGGCTTGCGCGTGTCGCCCGCCGAGAACGACAGCACCCGGCGCTCGTAGGGAAGCCGCTTCGCCTCGAGCGCGAGCTGGACACGCCACGCATAGGGCGATCCGGAGCCGTAGTAGAGCGTGATCGCCATCGCTACCTGCTCCCGCCGCGCGCCCGCCTGCCCTCGCCGCCCGTGCCGGGGGACGGGCTTCCGGCGCTCCGCAGCGCCTCGAGCGACGCCTTCTGCAGCTCGAGCGTCTTGATGCTCATCTGCATCATCGACAGGCTCATCGCGAGCCAGTTCTCGATCACGCGCAGCTCGCCGATCTTGCGCTCGACCTCGGCCGGGTCCAGCGCCGCGAACATCATCGCCGGATTCGGAAACGGCATGCCCGGCATCCCCGCGCCGCCCCCCGGTGCGCCCGCGGGCGCAGCGGCGGGCATCCCCGGCATCCCGAAGCCCGGCATCGGGACTCCGAAGGGGTTCCACATCTTCTGCATGAACTCGAGCGCCTGCTGCGGCGTCGGGTAGGCGCCTGGCGTGTCCTTGTCGTTCGTGGGCGTGGTCATCGCGGCGCTCCGGGGGCGGATTTGGGGAGGGACCAGAGGATTCGGCTAATATGCTCGCCCATGGCGGACCCCGGCGCAACCTTGCTCGCGCGGCTCTCGTCCGTCGTCGGCAGCGCAAACGTGCTTACCGCCGCCGCGGACGTCGCCCCGCACCTGGTCGACTGGCGCGGCCGCTATCGCGGCGCCGCCCTCGCGGTCGTGCGCCCCGCCTCGACGGCGGAAGTCTCGTCGGTCGTCGCGGCGTGCGCGCAGGCCGGCGCGCCCATCGTTCCGCAGGGCGGCAATACGGGGCTGTGCGGCGGCGGCACCCCTCACGCCACCGGCGACGAGGTCGTGCTCTCGCTCGGGCGCATGAACCGGGTCCGGGCGGTGGACGCCGACAACGCGACGTTGACCGCCGAGGCGGGCGTCACGCTGGCCGGCGTGCAGGCGGCGGCGAACGACGCCGGTCTCGCCTTCCCGCTGTCGCTCGCTTCCGAGGGCTCGTGCACGATCGGGGGCAACCTCTCGACGAATGCCGGCGGCACCGCGGTGCTGCGCTACGGCAACGCGCGCGACCTGGTGCTGGGCGTCGAGGTGGTGCTCGCCGACGGGAGCGTGCTCGACCTCGCCCGCTCGCTCCGCAAGGACAACACCGGGTACGACCTGAAGCAGCTCTTCGTCGGGGCCGAAGGCACGCTCGGCATCGTGACCGCGGCGGTGCTCAAGCTCTACGCCGCGCCCCGCACGCAGGTCACGGCCCTCGCCGCGGTCGCGAGCGTCGGCGACGCGATCGCGTTGCTGCGTCGCGCCAAGCAGGCGCTGGGCGACCGCCTCGTCGGATTCGAGCTCATGAGCGACGTCGCGCTCGGGCTCTCCCGCAGGCACCATCCGGGCACGCCGGACCCGCTGCCGGGTCACCCGTGGTACGCGCTCGTGCAGGCCGACGACAGCGCAGACGACCCTTCGCTCTCCGATCGCGTCGAGGCGATGCTCTCCGCCGCCATCGAGCGGGGGATCGCGCGCGACGCCGCGGTGGCGCGTTCGGGCGCCCAGGCGGCCTCGATGTGGGGCGCGCGCGAGAACATCTCGGAAGGGCAGCGCCGCGAGGGGCCCAACCTCAAGCACGACATCTCGCTGCCGGTCTCGTCGATCCCCGCGTTCCTGGACGAGGCGCGCGACCGGCTCGCCGCGGCATTCCCGGGCGTCCGGTTCGTCGTCTTCGGCCACCTCGGCGACGGGAACCTGCACTACAACCTGTCCGCCCCCGCCGGAACCGCCGACGAGGCGTTCATCGCCCCGGCGAACCTCGAGCTCGCGCAGCGCATCGTCCACGACCTCGTCGTCGCGCGCGGCGGTTCGATCTCGGCCGAGCACGGGATCGGGCAGCTGAAGCGCGACGAGCTCGCGCGCACGAAGGCGCCGCTCGAGCTCGCGATCATGCGCAGGATCAAGGCGGCGCTCGACCCGGCAGGCATCCTCAACCCGGGCAAGATCCTCTGACCGGCGGACCGGAGTCCATGATGGGCAAGCTCGTCTTCTGGATCGTCGTGGCGTTCGTCGTGCTGTTCGCCGTCCGCCTCTACGGCGCGGCGCAGGCGAAGAAGCGCCGCGAGCGCGATGCCGCCCACGGCGCGGCGGGGCCGATGGTCCGCTGCACCAATTGCGGCGTGTTCGTGCCGAAGTCCGACGCCGTGAAGGCCGCGGACGGCTACCGGTGCCGCGAACCGGGCTGCCTGCCGAAGCCCTGACGCCCGATGGCCGATCCCGCGCCCGCGATCCCGCCGTTCGAGCCCCCGCCGACGCCCTCGTCGCTGGACGACTCGGGCCGGCGGATCCTGTGGATCATCGGCCTCTATCGCGCGGTCTGCGGCGCGGCGCTCCTCGGCATCGCGCTCTTCGTCGACCTGAAGACCGTCGCCACGATCGCGCCGAACCCGTTCATCACCGGCGCGGCGCTCTACTTCCTGTTCGGGCTCGCCGCATTCGCGTGGGTGCAGGTCGAGCGGCTGCCGCTCGCGCTCCCGCACCTCGCGCTCGCGCTCCTCGCCGGCGACATCTTCTTCCTGTCGCTGGTGATCGTCGCGGGGGGCAACGCGGTCGCGCCGATCCCGATCCTGCTGTTCCCGCAGCTCGCGGCCTCGGGCTGGCTCCTGCGCACGCAGACCGCGTTCTTCCACGCGGCGCTCGCGTCGGTCGTGCTGCTCGGCCTCGACGTCTGGCGCGCGATCGAAGGCAGCATCGGCGGCGCGCAGATCGTGCAGACGGGCATCGTCGGCTTCGGCTATTTCGCCACCGTCGGGATCGCGGTCGCGCTGGGCCGCTACACGAAGGCCTCGGAGGATCTGGCGGCGCAGCGCGGCATCGACGTCGCGAACCTCGAGCAGGTCAACCGTCTCATCATCCAGGACATGCAGGACGGCGTGCTGGTCGTCGACCTCAACGGCGTCGTGCGCGGCCACAACGCGCAGGTGACGCGGCTGCTCGGCGGCTTCGGGCGCATGCGCGGAGGCATGCGGCTCGCCGAGTTCAGCTCGACGCTGCACGACTACTGGCGCCGATGGCAGGAGGACTTCACGATCCCGCTGCCGGCGTTCAAGGTCGAAGTCACGCAGCGGCTCCTGCGCGTGCGCCTCGTCCGTATCGGGTCGGGGCTGAACGGCGGAACGCTGATCTACCTCGAGGACCTGGGCCGCGCGCAGACCGAGGCGCAGCAGATGAAGCTCGCGGCGATGGGCCGGCTAACCGCGTCGATCGCGCACGAGGTGCGCAATCCCCTGTCCGCGATCAACCAGGCCGCGCAGCTCCTCGAGGAGGACGGCGCCGTCGCGCCGGAAGGGCAGCGCCTGCTCGCGATGATCCGCAACAACAGCAAGCGCATCGACCGCATCGTCGGCGAGGTGCTGCAGCTCAATCGACGCGACCGCCAGCAGCCCGAGACGATCGCGCTCGGCGACTTCCTGCGCGCGCTCGTCGACGAGATCGTGCAGGCCGAGAACATCGCGGCGGGCAGCGTGCAGCTCACGATACCCGAGGACCTCGTCGTGATCTTCGACCGCGGCCACTTCAACCAGATCCTCTGGAACCTCGTGCGCAACGCCTGGCAGCACTGCCAGAAGAAGGAGGCCAGCGTGCGCGTCGCGGCGCGCGCCGGCTACATGGGCGACGCGGTGATCTTCGAGCTCGCGGACGACGGCCCGGGCATCCCGGCCGAGCTCCGGGGCCAGATCTTCGAGCCGTTCTTCACGACCCGGCCCGGCGGCACCGGGCTCGGGCTCTACATCGCGCGCGAGCTGGCGGACGCGAACGGCGCCACGCTCGAGCTGTTGCCCAAGTCGCCCGGCGCGCATTTCCGGATGACCCTGAAGCGTGCCTCGGCAACCGCGTCCGCTCCGGCGGCGCAGCCCGAGGCCTGATCCCCGAAGACGGGAGGACCCCTTGTCCCGAAAAGTCCGCGCCCAACCCAAGGTGCTCGTCGTCGACGACGAGCCGGACCTGCTCGAGCTTCTCGAGCTCACGCTGTCGCGCATGGGCCTCGACACCGAGCGCGCGTCGACCGTCGCCGAGGCGGTCGCGCTGCTCGATCGCGAGACCTTCGACCTCTGCCTCACCGACATGCGGCTCCCCGACGGC
>JAKLIE010000205.1 GCA_022709775.1 Pseudomonadota bacterium | reverse complement strand
CGCGCGCGCTCGGGCGCGTCGTCGTCGTCGAGAACGTTCCGGGGGCCAACAGCGCGCGCGCGATCGCGCGCGTCGCATCGAGCGAGCCGAACGGCGACACGTTGCTGCTCGCGAGCTCCGCGATCGCCTATCCCGACAACGCCGCGGCAGCCGAGGCGCTGCGTCCGGTGGTCCTCGCGTCTACGGCGCCGATGGTCCTGGTCGTGCGTGCCTCGCTGCCGGTGCAGGACATCGGCGAGTTCGGGAGCTGGCTCGCGACGCATTCGGGCACGGCCTACGGGTCGTCGGGCGTGGGCAATCCCACGCACCTGGCCGCGGCGCGACTCGTCGAGCACTTCCGCATGGACGCGGTCCACGTTCCCTACGGCGGCTCGACGCTGGCGTTCGCGGACCTCGTCGCCGGACGGATCGACTTCCTGATGACGGCATCGAACTCCTCGCTCGGAAGCCACGCCTCGGTGCGCTCCCTGGCCGTCACCACGCGGTCCCGCTCCCGCCTGCCGGGACTCGACCGCCTTCCGACGATCGACGAGACGCTCGTGCCGGGATTCGACTTCGGCCTGTGGCAGGCCGTCTTCGCGCCGGCACGTACGCCGGATGCCGTGGTCGCGACGCTCGACGCGCAGTTTCGCAAGGTGCTCGAGCTCGAGTCGGTGAAGGCGGCGCTGGCCGGAGGCGGTGTCGAGGTCGTCGCCGGCTCGCCCGGCGACGTCGAGCGCGTCCTCCGTGCGGAAGCCGCGCGCATCCGCGGGAGAATGCCGCAATGAGGAGCGATGTCTCCCGCGACGATGGAACGTTCCGATGACGATGCCGGGCCGCGCGTTCCACGAGCGCCTCCGCGAGCACGCGAGCCGCATCGGGGACGTCGCGGCGATCGTCGCGCCTTCCGCGAGCATCTCCTACGGCGCGCTCGAAGTCGAGGTGCACGGGCTCGCGTCCGCCCTGCGGTCGCGCGGGATCGGACGCGGCACGGTCGCCGCGCTCACCGCGCGCGGCGAGGTCGATCATCTGCTCGCCACGCTCGCGCTGCTCGAGCTCGGCGTCCCCCAGGTCGGGCTCGCGTCGCGCGATCCGCCGGCGATGCGCATGCGTCTTGCGCGACGCGCCGGCGCGACCACCGTTCTCGGCGATCGGCCGGACGACGCCGTCGCGGGCCTTGCCTGGGTCGACCTGGGCGCCGCGCTGGCATCGGGGCGCGCGAACCCCTGCGGCGCCCCCGCGCCGGAGGTCGACGCGTCGGCACCCGCGCTCTATCTCACCGGGTCGGGCACGACCGGCGAACCGAAGATCATCCGCTTCGCGCAGCGTGACCTCGCGCTGCACGCCCGGAACCACATCGATTTCGTCGGGCAGCGCGTGCTGCGGCCCGCCCACGTCGAGTACAACAATTCGAAGCGCATGCGCCTCTACACGCTCTGGCAGGGCGGAACCTGCGTGCTCGCCGACGGCTCGGCCGAATCGCTGCACAGCCAGTGCGCCAGGCTCGGCGTCACCTGGCTCGAGTTGTCGCCGCTGCACGGGGCGGATCTGCTCGCCGCGAGCAGGATCGAAGGCAGGTTGCCGGCGTTCACGTCGGTGCGCGTCGGGGGCGCTCGCGTGCCGATCGCGCTGCGTCGTGCGATCATGGCGGAGGCTTCGCCGCGGCTCTTCGTCTCCTACGGCACGACGGAAACGTCGTTCGTCTCGGTCGCGGACCCGACGATGCACGACGATCGGGAGACGGTCGGGCCGCCGGCGGCGGGCGTGATCGCCGAGGTGCTCCTTGCCGACGGCGGGCATGCCGCCCCGGGCGAGATCGGCGAGATCCGGTTGCGCACCCCGGGGATGGCGACCGGATACGTCGGCGACGCCGCGGCCACCGCGAGGCACTTCCGCGACGGCTGGTTCGTGCCGGGCGACCTGGCCTCGCTCGGCGCCGACGGGCGCCTGTACCTGCACGGCCGCAAGGACGACATGATGATCATGAACAGCATCAACATCTTCCCCGCAGAGATCGAGCGCACGCTCGAGGCGCACCCGGCCGTCGAGGCCGCGGCCGCGTTTCCGATTCCGTCGGAGGTCCACGGGCAGATCCCCGCCGCCGCCGTCGAGCTGCGCGAGGGCTGCGCGTGCACGGCATCGGAGCTCGTCGGCTACGCGCGCGGCGCGCTCGGCGTGCGCGCGCCGCGGCGCATCGAGATCCTCGCGTCGCTGCCGCGCAACGCGCAGGGCAAGATCGTCAGGCGCGAGATCGCCGGCATGATCGACCCGAGGAAGGTCGGCGAATGAACGACCGCGAGATCCGCCAGATCCTCGCCGACGGGCTCGAGGCGGGCGCCGTGCACCAGGTCAACGACGTCTCGACCCGCGAGGCATTCCTGGCCGGGACGCGGGACCTGACCTTCGAGGAGCTCGAGATGGACAGCCTCGCCAAGATGGAGCTCTGCATCGCCATCGAGGTGGGAACGGGCGTGTCGCTGGCTCCGGAGGAGCTCGGCCGGTTCGCGTCGATCGGCGAAATTGTCACGATGCTGAGGGAGCGCCTTCATGCTTGACTGGTATGTCGCGGAGATCATGCGCCGCCAGACGGCCAACCTGATCAATCAGTTCCACATCATGCTCGAGAACATGCTGGCGCCCGCGGAGGTCTGTGCGCTCATCGACGAGTCGCGCGAGCGCGGCACGAGCCTGCCGCCGCCGGCGGCGCACTGGCTCGGGCGCATGGACACGCTGCTGCGCGGGGGCGGGCAGACCGTCCAGCCCTACGACCGCCGGATGATCAACAAGTCGGCGGCGATCTACGCTGCTCCGGGAACCGAGGCCGAGCGCTCCGGACGCACGGTCGTGGTCGCGTTCACCGGCGACGTGCACCGGCTGATGATGCCGATCGCGCTGTTCCTTCAACAGTGCCCGGCGGACCGATACGAAGTGCTCCTGCTGAGCGATTTGCGCCGGGGTCTCTATCTGCGCGGGATCGAGGGGCTCGGGTCCGACTTTCCCGAGACGATCGAGCGCATCCGGACGCTGATCCCTGCGCCGAGCGACGGCCGGGTCGTCAGCCTCGGAACGAGCGCCGGCGGGCTCGCGGCGATATGGGCGGCGGTCGAGCTGGGCCTTCCGCGCGCCGTGTCGGTGGGCGGCGTCACACCCGACGAGATCGGCGAGCGCGTCCAGACGCAGGGATTGAGCGCCGAGGGCTTCGACGAGGCGATCCGCAGGAACGCGGGTCGTCTCCCGGAGGTGCTGCTCGTGGCGGGGGAGCAGAACGAGCGCGACAGTCGCAAGGCGCAGGAAATGGCAGGCCGCCTGCCGGCCACGCTGATAAGCGTGCCCGACTGCGCGAACCACAACGTCCTCCACGCCCTGTGGTCCCGAGGCGAGCTCGGCCCGTTCCTCGAGCGCGTATTCGCGCCGCCCGCGGCGTCGCTCAACTGAGCGGTCGGCCCCGGGGCCGCGCCCCGGGCGCGCATCGTGCGTCCCCTGGCGTCATGCTTGCGCCGGTTCACGATCCGTATCGAGCCGCGGCGCACCCCGTTCCGATGCCGGCTCGCGCCGGTTTGACGGCCCGCGCGGCGGGCACGTAAGCTCGGCGGTCTCCGCCGGGGGCGCGTCGCCGCGTGTCCGGCACCTTTCGCCCCCTCGCCGGATCCGACCCGCCATGAGCGACGCTCTCGCCTACCTCGTGAAAGCCCGCCCCGAGGCGATGACCGCCTATTTCGCGTTCCTCAAGGACGCGGGAAGCCGCCTCGACCCGAAGACGCGCAACCTGATCTCGGTCATCACGAAGGTGCACGCGCGCACCGAGAACGGGCTGAAGCAGTACCTGAAGCGCGCGCTGCGCGAGGGCGCGAGCGCGGACGAGGTGATCGACGCGCTGCTGATGGCGTTCCCCGCGCTCGGACTCGCGAACATCATCTGGGCGATCGACGTGATCCTGAAGATGGACCTGCCCGAGTTCGCGCGCGCGGCGCCGCAGGCGGCCCCGGCGCCCGCACCCGCCTGGCACGACGTGGTCGCGGTGGCGGATCTCGCGGACGGCAAGGCGCTGCGCCTCGAGCGCGAAGGCCGCGGCCTCTTCGTCTGGAAGAAGGGCCGAACGATCAAGGTCTACGACAGCCTGTGCCCGCACCAGTCGACCAGCATCCCGCACCTCGCGCTGAAGGGCACGCGCCTCACGTGCCCGAAGCACGAATGGGCGTTCGACGTCGCGAGCGGCAGATGCGTGGACAAGGGCGACGCGCCGCTGAACGTGTTCCCGCACAAGGTCGTCGAGGGCAGGCTCTTCGCGCGGTGGTGAGCGGCGGGCGCCGCGGACTGACTTAGACTGCGATCCCGTCCCGTCCCGTCCCGTCCCGTCCCGTCCCGTCCGGTCACGCCATGTCCGCTCCGATCCCCGATATCACCGAAGCCAAGCTCGAGGGCGTCGACACGCTGCTGCATCGGCGCTGCGGCGCGCCGACGCCCATCGAGCTCGCCGACGCCGGGATCGCCCGATGAAGGCCTGCATCGTTTCGGACAGCCACGATCGCGCAGGTGCGCTCGAGGCCGCGGTCGCCGCCGCGAAGGCCGAGGGCGCCGAACTGGTCATTCACTGCGGCGACGTGATCGGCGGGAACACGCTGCGCCCGCTCGCGCGCCACGGACTTCCGGTGCACGTCGTCCACGGCAACAACCTGGGCGACCCGGGGGCGTTCGCGCGCATCGGCGCGTCGACCGGCGGGATCGTCCACTACCACGGCGCCGACGCGGAGCTCGTGCTCGCCGGCCGGCGGGTCATCGTCACGCACTATCCGCACTATGGACGGGGCCTCGCCTGCACCGGCGACTGGGACGTCGTCTGCTGCG
>JAKLIE010000204.1 GCA_022709775.1 Pseudomonadota bacterium | reverse complement strand
CGCCTTCGTCGACACCCACGACCCGTCTTCGAAGGGGACCTACCTCCTCGTCATGCTCCCGTACCCGTCGGGCGACCGGCTCCACGTGGGGCACGCCAGGACCTACTTCCTGACGGACGCGCTCCACCGCTACCTGAAGCAGAAGGGCGAGAAGGTCTTCTGCCCGATGGGGTGGGACGCCTTCGGCCTCCCGGCGGAGAACTTCGCGATCCAGCGGGGAATCCCGCCGCGCGAGTCGACGATGTCGAACATCGCCGCGATGAAGGAGCAGTTCGCGGCCTGGGGCGTCCTCTACGACTGGACGAAGGAAGTCACGACGTGCGAGCCGGAGTACTACCGGTGGAACCAGTGGCTCTTCCTCCGGATGGTCGAGAAGGGGCTCGCCTACCGGAAGAAGGGGACCGTCAACTGGTGCCCCTCGTGCGCCACGGTCCTCGCGAACGAGCAGGCAGAGGGCGGCACCTGCGAGCGCTGCAAGAACGCCGTCGAGCAGCGCGACCTCGAGCAGTGGTACCTGAAGATCACGGAGTACGCCGAGAGTCTCCTCGCCGGCCTCGACCAGCTCGGGAAGTGGTCGGAGAAGGTCCGGGCGATGCAGCGGAACTGGATCGGGCGTTCCGTCGGCGCCGACCTCGACTTCGAGGTCCCGAAGCTCGGAGAGCGGCTTCGCGTCTTCACGACGCGGCCCGACACGATCTACGGCGCGACGGCGATGGTCCTCGCGCCCGAGCACCCGGCCGTCCCGCGCCTCCTCGAGGGGCACCCCGACCGCGCCGCGCTCGAGGAGTGGGTGAAGGGCGTGAGGAGCCAGGACCGCGTGCAGCGCGAGTCGGAGGGGGCCGAGAAGGACGGCCGCTTCACGGGCGCCTTCGCCGTGAACCCGTTCACCGGCGAGGAGATGCCGATCTGGATGGCGAACTTCGTCCTCGCCGGGTACGGCACGGGGGCGATCATGGCCGTCCCCGGGCACGACGTCCGCGACCACGAGTTCGCGACGAAGTACGGGATCCCGATCCGCGAGGTCATCCGCCGCCCCGAGGGCGCGGACGCGTCGATCGCCTGCTGGACGGGCGAAGGGACGATGACCGCGTCCGGACCGTACGACGGGATGTCGTCGGAGGCAGGGCGCGAGTCGATCGCCGGGGAGGCGACGAAGCGGGGGATCGGAGGGGCGCAGGTGCGCTACCGCCTGCGCGACTGGCTCATCTCGCGCCAGCGCTACTGGGGAACCCCGATCCCGATGGTGAAATGCCCCGGCTGCGGCTGGGTGCCGGTGCCCGACGACCAGCTGCCGGTCCTCCTGCCGAAGGACGCGCCGTTCACGGGGAAGGGCGGGAACCCGCTCGAGAAGGTCGAGTCGTTCCTCCAGACGTCCTGCCCGCGCTGCGGCGGCGAGGCGCGGCGCGAGACGGACACGATGGACACGTTCGTCGACTCGTCCTGGTACTACATGCGCTACGCGTGCCCGGACGCGCCGACGATGGTCGACGCGCGCAACGACTACTGGATGCCGATGGACCAGTACATCGGCGGCATCGAGCACGCGATCCTGCACCTGCTCTACGCGAGGTTCTGGACCAAGGTCATGCGCGACATGGGGCTCGTGACGTTCGACGAGCCGTTCACGCGCCTGCTGACGCAGGGGATGGTGCTGAACCACAGCTGGTTCTCGCGCAACGACAGGGGCGGCACGGAGTACCACCCGCCGGCGGACGTGACGCCGGTCGTGGGCGAGGACGGACGCATCGCGGGCGGGAAGCTCGCCGACGGCACGCGCGTCGAGTACGGCGGCGTGTCGAAGATGTCGAAGTCCGAGAAGAACGGGGTCGACCCCGAGGACATCATCGTGCGCTACGGCGCCGACACGGCGCGGCACTTCGTGATGTTCGCCTCGCCGCCCGAGGCGACGCTCGAGTGGTCCGACGCGGGCGTCGAGGGCAGCTACCGGTTCCTGAAGCGCCTGTGGGCCTACGCGCAGGGCAAGCTCGTCGTCGTGCGCGGCTCCGAGCGCGTGCCCGCGGGCACCGGCGCGGGCGAGGCGGCGAAGGCCGCGCGCCGCGAGGTCCACCTCGCGCTCCGGCAGGCCAACTACGACTACGAGCGCGTCCAGTACAACACGGTCGTCTCGGCCGGCTACAAGATGCTCAACGCGCTCGACGGGCTCTCCGTCGACGCGCCAGGCGCGGAAGCCGTCATCCGCGAAGGACTCTCGATCCTCTTGCGCGTGCTCTACCCGGTCGTGCCGCACGTCACGTGGGCGCTGTGGCGCGACCTGGGCTACGGGGACGAGCTGGGCGACCTGCTCGACGCACCGTGGCCCGAGGTCGACGAGGGCGCGCTCGCGCAGGACGCGATCGAGCTGGTGCTGCAGGTCAACGGCAAGCTGCGCGGCAAGCTCGTCGTGCCCGCGACCGCCGACCGCGCGGCGATCGAGGCCGCGGCGCGCGCGAGCGAGGACGTCGCGAAGCACGCGGCCGGCGCGCCGGTGAAGAAGGTGATCGTCGTCCCCGGTCGCCTCGTGAACGTGGTCGTGTGATCGTGGCCCGCTCCCGTCGAACGACGATCCTCGGCGCGCTCGCGCTCGCCGCGTCGGTCGCGTCCTGCGGCTTCCAGCTCCGCGGCACCGCGAGCTACTCGTTCGATTCGATCTACGTCGGCGCGCCGCCCGCGCTGCCGTTCACGGTCGAACTCAGGCGCGCGCTCGCCAGCGGCGGCAGCGCCCGGGTGCTGGACTCGCCGCAGGGCGCGCAGGTCGTCCTCGACATCTCGAATCTCTCCGACGACAAGTCGGTGCTCTCGCTGTCGCCGGGCGGGCGGGTGCGCGAATTCGTGCTGACCAAGCGCGTCTCCTTCTCGCTGCGCGGCGCCGGCGGCGAGATCTGGCTGCCTCTCGACCAGATCGTCGTCCTGCGCACCTACACCTACGACGACACCGAGCGCCTCGCCCGCGAGATCCAGGAGCAGCGCCTGCTGGTCGAGATGCAGACCGACGCCGTCGCGCAGCTCATGCGCCGCCTTCAGGCGGCGACGAAGCCGTGACGCAGATCAGGCCCGAGGCGCTCGGCGGCCACCTCGAACGAAAGCTCGCGCCGCTCTACGTGATCCACGGCGACGAGCCGCTGCTCGCGCTGGAAGCCGGCGACGCGATCCGTGCGGCGGCGCGTCGCGCGGGCTGCGAGGAGCGCGAGGTGTTCGTCGTCGAGCCGCAGTTCCGCTGGGACGCGTTCCTCGCGAACAACGCGAACCTCGGGCTCTTCGGATCCCGCCGTCTCGTCGACCTGCGCATCCCGACGGGCAAGCCTGGCGTGGAGGGCGCGAAGGCGCTGGAGGCGTACGCGGCGAACCCGAACCCCGACAACGTGACGCTGGTGACGCTGCCGAGGCTCGAGAAGGCCGCGCAGTCGGCGGCGTGGTTCACGGCACTCGCACAGGCGGGCGTCGAGGTCGCCGTCCGGCCGGTCGCGCGCGAGGAGCTGCCGCGCTGGATCTCGCAGCGACTGGCGAACCAGGGCCAGAAGGCGTCGCCCGACACGCTGGCGTTCCTCGCCGAGGCGAGCGAAGGCAACCTGCTCGCCGCGAAGCAGGAGATCGAGAAGCTCGCGCTGCTGCTGCCGGCAGGCCAGCTCGACCACGACGCGGTCGTCGACGCGGTCGCGGACGTCGCGCGCTACGACGTGGCGGCCCTCTCGGAAGCCTGGCTGGGCGGCGACGCGAGGCGCGCGCTGCGCATCCTCGACGTGCTGCGCGGCGAGGGCGAGTCGCCGGTGCTGCCGGTCTGGCAGCTTTCCGAGGACGTGCACGCGCTCGCGCTCGTGCAGGGTCTCGTGGCGCAGGGCGTGCCGGCGGGCAACGCCGTGCGCCAGGCGCGCGTATGGGGCCGTCGCGCGATGGCGATGGAGCGCGCCGTGCAGCGCATCCCGAAGAACGTCGCGCCGTCGCTCGTGGCCGAGCTCGCGCGTCTCGATGCCCTCTCGAAGGGGCTCGGATCTCAGGACCCGTGGGACGAGCTCGGCGCCGTCGCGCTCGTGCTGGCCGGCAGGCCGGCGCGTCCGCTGGTGGCCCAGACGTCCCCCTGACCCGCAGGGCGGATCGGGCCCGGCGGTAGCCTGACCCGCCGCCGGCCGCTCAGCGAAAGTCGCCTCGAAGCGCCTGCAGCGCCGCGAGTGCGGCGACGCACGCGGTCTCCGCCTTCAGCACGCGCGGGCCCATCGCGACGGCCCGCAATCCCGCCTTCCTCGCGGAGGCGATCTCCGCATCGTCGAAGCCTCCCTCGGGCCCGACGAGCACGTCGATCGCCAGTGCCGCACCCATGCCCGCCAGCGTCGCCGCGCCTGCCGGCGCGAGCACGACGCCCGGCCTGTCCGGGTCCCGCGCGGCGAGCCACGCGCGAAGAGGCTGCGGCAGCCCGACCGGCGGGACGCGGTTGCGCCCGCACTGCTCGCACGCGGCGACCGCGATCTTCCTCCAGTGCTCGACGCGGCGGTCGCCGCGCGAGGCGCCCTGCGACCGGGCGGCGACGACGGGGACGATCGCCGCGGCACCGAGCTCGACCGCCTTGCGGACCGCGTAGTCCATGGCGTCGGTCGCGAGCGTCGAGACCACGAGCGTCGCGGCGAACGGCGATTCGCGCTCGACCGGATCGTGCGCGCCGATCGCCACGGTCGCGTCGCGCCGCCCCGCCGCGGCGATCGTCGCGCGCCATTCGCCGCCCGTGCCGTCGAACCGCGTCAGCGCGTCGCCCTCGCGCAGCCGCAGCACGCGCATCGCGTGGTGCGCGGCGGGCTCGGGAAGCACCACCGAGGCGCCTTCCGCGAGGGCGATCCCGCTCGCGTCGACGAAGAGCCGCGGCG
>JAKLIE010000203.1 GCA_022709775.1 Pseudomonadota bacterium | reverse complement strand
GCTTCAAGCTGCCCGAGTTCGACCGGCTCTACGAGCAGGCGCGGGCGATGCCGCTCGGCCCCGAGCGCGACAAGGTGATGCAGCGGATGAACGAGCTCGTCACCGCCTACGCGCCGTGGAACATCACGGTGTTCCGCTACGAGAACGTGCTCGTGCAGCCGTGGATCGGCGCGTACAAGTACAGCGGGTTCACGCAGCACCCGTGGCAGTACCTCGACGTCGACGTCGCGAAGCGCCGTGCGGCCGGCAGGTGAGCTGACGCGATTCGCGACGGGTCGCGGCGCGCTCGCGGCCGGCGTCGCGGCGGTTGCGCTCGCGGCGTCGCTCGTCGCGGCACGCGCGGACGCGCAGTCGCCGGCATGGGCGGATCCGGCGAAGACGCTGCGCGTGATGATCCCGGTCGCCGAGACCGGCTTCGATCCGCAGGCGACCTCGGATCTCTACTCGTCGCACGTCGAGCGGGCGATCTTCGACCCGCTCTACGTGTGGGACTACCTCGCCCGTCCCTACCGGATCGTTCCCAATACGGCTGCCGCGATGCCCGAGATCTCGGCGGACGGCCGCATCTGGACGGTCCGGCTGAAGCGCGGCATCCGGTTCGCCGACGATCCGGCCTTCAAGGCGAAACCGCGGGAGCTGACCGCGCACGACTACGTCTACGCCTGGAAGCGGCTTCTCGACCCGCGCATGCGCTCGCCGTACCTCTGGTACCTGAACGGCAAGCTCGCGGGCGCGGAACCGGTACTCGCCAGGGCGAAAGCCGACGGCAGGCTCGACTACGACGCGGAGATTTCCGGATTGAAGGCGGTCGACCGCTACACGATCCGCCTCGAGCTCGTCGAGCCCGACTACGTGCTGCAGGGCTACCTGACCCAGGTCGGGATGGCGGCGGTCGCCCGCGAGGTCGTCGAGGCCTACGGGGACGCGAGCGGCTGGGTGATGGGCAACCCGGTCGGCACGGGGCCTTACCTGCTCAAGGAGTGGCGACGCGGCCAGCGCATCGTGCTCGAGGCGAACCCGGGCTATCGGGAGGAGTTCTTCCCGGCGGCGCCGGAGAACGCGGACGCCGCCACGCGCGCGGTCGCCGCGTCGATGAAGGGCAAGCGGCTGCCGCAGATCGGGCGCGTCGAGATCTCGGTCATCGAGGAATCGAGCCCGCAGCTCCTCGCGTTCAACTCGCGCGCGCTCGACTACGCGAACGTCCCCGCCGACCTCGTCGGCAAGGTGCTCGATCCGGGCGGCCGCCTCGACGCCTACTACGCCGACCAGCGCGTCACGCTCGCGCGCGCGGTCCGGCCGTCGCTCAACTACACGTACTTCAACATGGAGGACCCCGTCGTCGGCGGCTATGCGCCCGGGAAGGTCGCGCTGCGCCGCGCGATCACGATGGGGTTCAACGTGCCGGACCTGATTCGCGTCTGGTGGCAGGGGCAGGCGATCGTCGCGACGCAGCCGATTCCGCCCAACGTCGCCGGCCACGACCCGACCCTCGGCGTGCGCGCACCGTACGACGTCGCGACCGCACGGTCGCTCCTCGATCGCTTCGGCTACAGGGACCGCGACGGCGACGGCTGGCGCGAGCTGCCGGACGGCACGCCGTTCACGCTCTCGATGGGGTCGACGCCGACGAACCGCGACCGCGAGCGCGACGAGCTGTGGAAGCGCAGCATGAAGGACCTCGGCATCCGCATCGACTTCGTCAAGCAGAAGTTTCCCGACCTCCTGAGGATGGGCCGCGCGGGGCAGCTGCAGATGTGGCCGGTCGGCTGGATCACGACCTACGGCGAGGGCGATGCATTCATGCAGCTGCTCTACAGCGGCAACATCGGCCAGTCGAACTATTCGCGCTTCCGCAACGACGAGTACGACGACCTGTACCGTCGGAGCAAGCGCATCCCCGACGGGCCCGAGCGCACCGCGCTCTACGCGCGGATGGCCCGGATCGTCGCCGCCTACGCGCCGTGGGAGCTCGGCGCCTACACGTACGAGAACACGCTGGTGCGACCCTGGGTCCGCGGCTACGTGAAGCACGTGAGCTGGGAGCACCCGTGGAAGTACCACGACCTCGACGTTGCGGCGCAGCGAAGCGCGAAGTAGGCGCCCGGCGCGAGCGGCGTTGCGCCGGCGCGACACGCCGCGGCCGGTTCGTCGCTTCGCCGTTGCCTTGCGCGCGCCACCGGGCGTAGACTCTGCCGCTTGCAGCATTCCCCGGAGCAGCCCGTGAACCGACTTCCGATGCACCCGACGACGACCGCGATCTCGATCGCGGCGCGGGTGCGCGCGTCGGTTGCCTGGATGCGCGTCGGGGACGACGGCCGGAACCCGGCCGGGCTCGCACCGATCTAGCCATACCCGACGGAGATCCCGCCGGGTCACGGCGGGGCTTCCGAGTCGGTTCTTCCTCTCCGTCTCGTCTACCCCGCCCGCTTCGAGTGCCGTGCCGCCATCCGCGGTGCGGCGGGGAACCGCCATCCGCGGTCGCCCGCGAGTCGAACGAGACGGAAGAACGACGATGATCGACCGCCTGCAACGCAAGCTGCGCCGCACGTTCACCGGCCTGTGGCTGTCCGCCGACTTCCGTCGCATGTGGCTGTCGCTGACGATCACGTCGTTCGGCGCGCAGGTCACGAACCTCGCGCTGCCGCTGACCGCCGCGATCCTGCTGCACGCGACGCCGCTGCAGATGGGCGTGCTCGTCGCGCTCGAGACGCTGCCGTTCGCGCTCGTCTCGCTTCAGGCGGGCGTGCTGATCGACCGGGTCCGCAAGCTGCCGATCGTGATCGCCGCCAACGTGAGCCGCGCCCTCGCGCTCGCGGTGATCCCGCTCGCCGCGTTCACCGACTGGCTGTCGATCGAGGTGCTCTACGCGGTCGGCTTCTTCTGCGGGATCCAGAACGTCGTCGGCGGCGCAGCCTACCAGGTGCTGCTCGCGCAGATGGCGGGGCGCAGGCGCCTCGTCGAGGCGAACGCGAAGATCTCGCTCGGCGAGACGGGCTCCGCGCTGGTCGGTCCCGGTCTCGCGGGGATGCTGATCCAGGCGCTGACCGCGCCTGTCGCGATCCTCGTCGACGCTTTGTCGTTCCTCGCCTCGGCACTGATGCTGCGCAAGCTGCGCGTGCCCACCGACGTCCCGCATCCGGGGCCGCGGCCGGGCGTGATGCACGAGATCGCCGAGGGGCTGAAGCTCGTGCGCGGCAACCCGACGCTGTGGTCGCTCGCGTGGCTCGCGGGCCTGTGGCAGATCCTGCACCACGCGCAGCTCGCCGTGCTGATCCTCTTCGCGACGCGCGAACTGGGGCTCTCGGCGGGGGCGATCGGGCTGGTCTACGTGTTCGGGGGCCTGGGCTGCGTCGTCGCCGCGGCGAGCGCCGAGCGGCTCGCCGCACGCTTCGGCGTCGGGCCGATGATCGTGCACGCGCTGACGGCGACGGCCATCGCCTGGCAGCTGTACGGACTCGTCGCGGGGCCGGTCTGGCTGGCTACCGTCGCGCTCGGTCTGGCGATGCTGCTGTTCGATTTCGGCGGCGTCATGTTCGGCATCCAGTACCTGTCGCTGCGCCAGGCGATCACGCCCGACCGGCTGCTCGGGCGGATGACCGCGACGATGCGCTTCCTCACGGTCGCCGCGGCCCCGCTGGGTTCGCTCGCGGGCGGCGCGGTCGCCACGCTCGTCGGCCTTCGTGCGACGCTGCTCGGCATCGGCGCGCTGGGCCTCCTGCTGGCGGTGGGCGCGATGGCGCGCTCCCCGGTGCGCCGGCACGTGCGCCTGCCCGTGGCCGCCGACGTCTGACCGGACGCGGGGGCGCGGCCGCTCGGCGCGACGCGTAGAATCGGCTCGACGCGCCCGTGTCGAGGCGCGGGAGGAACCGAACGATGGAGACGCCGCCGCTCAAGCTCACGCCGGCCGAGGAGGCGCTGCGGGACGCCGCGCTCGAGTACCACCGCAGCCCCGGCCGAGGAAAGATCTCGATCACGCCGACGAAGCCGCTCGCGAACCAGCGCGACCTGTCGCTCGCCTATTCGCCGGGCGTCGCGTACGTGTGCCTGGCGATCCGGAAGGACCCGTCGCTCGCGGCCGAGCTGACCTCGCGCCAGAACCTCGTCGGCGTCGTCACCAACGGCACCGCGATCCTGGGGCTGGGCGACATCGGCCCGCTCGCCGGCAAGCCGGTGATGGAGGGCAAGGCCTGCCTGTTCAAGAAGTTCGCCGGCATCGACGTGTTCGACATCGAGCTCGCCGAGAAGGACCCGGACAGGCTGGTCGAGGTGATCGCCGCGCTCGAGCCGACGCTCGGCGGCATCAACCTCGAGGACATCAAGGCGCCCGAGTGCTTCCACGTCGAGAAGAAGCTGCGCGAGCGGCTGAAGATTCCCGTCTTCCACGACGACCAGCACGGCACCGCGATCATCTCGTCGGCCGCGATCCTCAACAGTCTCGAGCTCACCGGCCGGACGATCGGCGACGTGAAGTTCGCGGTGTCGGGCGCGGGCGCCGCGGCGATCGCGTGCCTCGACCTGATCGTGGCGCTGGGTGCGCATCCGCGCAACATCTTCGTCGTCGACAGCAAGGGCGTGCTCCACGCGGGCCGCACGAACCTCGACGAGTCGAAGCGGCGCTACGCGCAGGCGACCGACGCGCGCACGCTCGCCGACATCGTGAAGGGCGCCGACGTGTTCCTCGGCTGTTCGGCGCCGGGCGTGCTGACGCCGGAGATGGTCGCGACGATGGCGTCGCGCCCGATCATCCTCGCGCTCGCCAATCCCGAGCCCGAGATCCGGCCCGAGCTCGCCAAGGCGGTGCGTCCCGACTGCATCATGGCGACCGGCCGGTCCGACTACCCGAATCAGGTCAACAACGTCC
>JAKLIE010000202.1 GCA_022709775.1 Pseudomonadota bacterium | reverse complement strand
GTGACCACCGGGCTCTATCGCACGATCCGCCACCCGATCTATGCGCTGTCGATCCTGCTGATGATGGCGACCGCGGTGGTGCTGCCGACCCCGCCCATGATCGCGGTCGCGCTGGTGAACGTCACGCTCACGAACCTGAAGGCGCGGAACGAGGAGCGCCACCTCCTTGCGATGCACGGTGAATCGTATGCCGCCTACCTGGCGCGCACCGGCCGCTTCCTGCCGAGGTTCTTCGCGCCGCGCGCCTAGCGTGGGAACGTCGCTCCGCGCGGTGCTCGCCGCGATGGCGATGGCCTGCGCCTTCGGACCGGCGCGCGCGGCGGTTGCGCCGCCGCTCGACTGCTCCCGCGTGGATGCCGCGACCGCCGCGTCGTTTCCCGCGGATCGCGCCCCGCGGATCGTGCTGCTGCAAGGGTCGCTGGGGATCGTCACGATGGCGCCGTTCGGCGCGTTCCTGCAGGGAATGGGCTACCCGGCCGCGGCGCTCGTCGATCCGCGGACCGGCGAGATGACCACCGACAGCGACCTGGACGGGAGCACGCTCGCCGGCATCCTGGCGTGGCAGTACGAGCGCGACGGCGTGCGGCCCGTGATCGTCGGGCACAGCAAGGGCGGCGGCGTCGTGATCGACACGCTGCGCGCGCTCGCCGGCGCGTACGGCGACGACCTCGCTCTCGTCGACCCGCGGACGCTCGAGCCGCAGGCGCGCACGCATTTCCTCGATCCGGTGACCGGGGAGACCCGCCGCGTCGTCGACCTCACGCTGCCTCTCGCCTCGGCGATCGCGACCGGGCGCCTCCCGCGCATCCTGCGGGGACAATTCGAGCTCGCGAGGGTCCTGCGCGACGTCCCCGACAGCGCCGAGCGCTTCCTCGGCTTCATGATTCCCTACGATCCGATCGCCGGCACGTTCGCCGGCGACGAGGACCCGTACCGCGCGACCGGCCGCGCGCAGGTGCGCAACGTCGTGCTGCCGGCGGCGACCAGCCACATCGGCGCGCCGCGCGCGGACCATCTCGCGCGCGACCCGACGACGAGGGCGTGGATCGACGCCTACCTCCCCGGTGCCGCGCCGCCGATGCCCGAGGGCGTCGACACGACCAACCTCGTGCAGGCCGCGGAGCTCTGGTACTCGATCAAGCGCGCGTGGTGCGACGAGGCGCAGCGCGCGAACGGGCAGGGCCCGCGGGCGGGTTGACGTGCAAGGGGCGCTCAACCTGTTCCAGGCGACGATGTTGCGGTGGCGCACGCGCCATCCGTACAACGCGACGCACGTCGCGCGCGTGCCGCACGAGCTCGACGCAGCGCACCTCCGCTCGACGCTCGCCTCGGCGCTCGAGGAGACCGGGCTCACCGGATACTCGCTCGACGCCGCCCGCGGCCGGTTCCGCTGGCGCGGCGGCCCGGCGCACGTCGAGCTCGACATCGGCGCGCCGGCGCCGGACGTCCGGGAAGCGCTGCGGGCGGCGATCGAGCGCTCGCTCGCCCGGACTTTTCCGCCGGACGGCGCTTACGTGCCGTTCGCCTTCGAGGCGATCCCCGATGCGGGGGGATTCTGGCTGCTCGTCGTCTACGATCACGTCGTCGCGGGCGGCGATTCCGCCGCCGCGCTGCTGGGCGCGATCGCGGCCCGCTATGCCGGCGGCCGCGCGCTGCCGCGGCTCGAGCGCCATCCGGCGCGATTCCGCCGGCTGTTCGCCCGCCACCCGATCCAGACGGTGCGCGCGGCTGCCGGGCTGCCCCGGTTCGCGCTCCGCGCGAGGCGCGCCCGCCGGCCGCCTGGTCTCGAGGTCCGCGATGCGTCGAACGCGTTCCTGATGGCGAGCCTCGACGCCGGCGTCGTCGAGCGCATCGCGCAGGCCGCGAAGCGCTGGGGCGTCTCGCGCAACGACCTGCTCATGGGCGCGCTGATCCGCGCCGTGGCGGGGCTGAAGCCGCCGGCGGCCGCCCGGGCGCGCCGCTACGAGGTCGCAGTCGCGTCGGTCGTCAACATCCGCAGCGACTGCGCCGGTCCGGCCGGCCGGACGTTCGGGCAGTTCCTGAGCTCGTTCCGGGCCTCGCACCCGGATCCCGCGGGCGCGAGTCTCGAGGAGGTCGTCCGCACGGTGCACGCGGAGAACCGCGACCTGCGCTCGCGGAGGCGCTACCTGCGCTCGCTCATCGCGCTGGCGCTGTCGGGCCTCGCTTGGCGGTCGGTGAGCGACGAGCGCCGCGATTCGCTCTTCGCCAAGCACTATCCGGTGTGGGCGGGGCTGACGACGCTCGCGGTCCCGGGACTCTGGGGCGCGATCTCCCCCGATGCGGGGGCGATGCCGCCGGACTATCGACGCGGCGTGTCGACCGGGCCGCTCGCGCCGATCGTCGTCGCGGCGACGTTCACGGGAACCTCGCTCGAGCTCGGTGTATCCTTTCGGCCCGCGGCCGTCCCCGCCGCCGACGTGCGTGCCGTGGTCGACCGGTACGTCGCCAGTCTCGAAGAGCTTCCATGACGAACGCAGCCCCGCGCACGGTACTCGTTATCTGCCTCGCGGCAGCGTTCGCGCTCGCCGGCTGCGCGACGCAGCCGCTTGCGCCGGCCGCCGTGATCCAGCCGAAGGCAGGCGACCACGCGGCGCTCAAGGCGCTCAAGGTCGACCGCGCCCTCGAGGACCGGATCCTCGCGCTGGATCCGGCCCGGGTCTCGGAAAGCGACGTCGCCGACGTGCTCTCGAAGGGGCCCGCGCCGCAGATCATGCTGGTGCACGGCGGGGTCTACCCGGTTCACCTGGCGATGACCTCGTTCGGGTCGTTCCTGATGGACATGGGTTACCCCGAGGCGAAGATCCGGAGCCCCGGGTCGGGCGACTGGTCGTACAGCCCCTACTCGACGACCGACCGGCTGGCCGGCATCCTCGCGTGGCACTACGAGCAGGACGGCATGCGGCCGATGATCGTCGGCCACAGCCAGGGCGGGCTCTATGCGGTCAAGATCCTGAAGGAACTCGCGGGCAAGTACGCCGACCGCGTCGCCGTCTGGGATCCGGTGACCGACCATGCCCAGCAGCGGACCTCGATCGTCGACCCGCTCACCGGACGCGAGCGCCCGGTCGTCGGGCTGACGATGGCGTACGCGTCGGCGCTGGGCGCGGGCGGCTGGGCGCTCGTCCTGCCGAACCAGTGGGACGAGTTCGCGACGCTGCGCAGGATCCCCGACACGGTCGAGGAGTTCACCGGCTACTTCATCGAGCTCGATTTCTTCGCGCTGTCGTTCCCGGGCAACCCGCTCGACGTGCCCTACGAGGCGAACGGCACGGCGACGGTGCGCAACGTCACGCTTCCGGCGGCCTACAACCACGTGTTCGTCCCCGTGTCCCGCGACCTCGCCGCCCATCCCGAGGTGCGCAAGTGGATCAACGAGTACGCACCGGGCAGGCAGGCGGAAGCGTTCGACCCGCCGGAGGTCGCAGGCGGTGCCGTGCTGTGGGTGGCCGACGTCTGGTACAGCATCAAGAAGCACTGGGTGCTCGAGGCGCAGCGGTTCCTGCGCGCCAAGAATGCGGCGGCCGCGGCGGCACGGCGGCAATAGGAAAGGGCGCGGATGTCCCAGGTTCTTGCAGGCCGAGTCGCGCTCGTCACCGGCGCCGCGCGCGGCATCGGCCGTGCGGTCGCGCTGAAGCTCGCGTCGGCCGGCTGCGACGTGGCCGCGAACTACTACAACAGCCACGACGAAGCCGAGGCGGTCTGCGCCGAGGTTCGCGACCTGGGACGGCGAGCAATCGCGATCAAGGCGAGCGTCGGGCTGCCGGAAAGCGACGATGAGCTGTTCGTCGAGTTGAAGAAGCACTTTGACCGCGTCGACATCGTGGTGAGCAACGCGGCGTCGGGCGTGCTCCGGCCGACGCTGGAGATGACCCTCAAGCACTGGCGCTGGTGCATGGAAACGAACGCGTTCGCGCTCAACCTGCTGGCGCAGCGCGCGGTGCCGATGATGCCCGCCGGCGGGCGGATCGTCGCCATGTCGAGCCTCGGCGCCCTGCGGGCGATGCCGCACTACGGCTTCATCGGCGCCTCGAAGGCGGCGCTCGAATCGCTGGAGCGATCGCTCGCGCAGGAGCTCGGCCCGCGCGGCATCCGCGTGAACGCCGTGAGCGCGGGCGTCGTGGACACCGACGCCCTCGCGCATTTCCCGAATCGCGAGGAGCTGCTTGCGTCATTCGCCCAGCGCACGCCGGCCGGGCCCGTCCTCACGCCGCAGGACGTCGCCGGCGCCGTCTACCTGCTTTGCCTGCCCGAAGCGGGCATGATCAACGGCCACACGCTGTTCGTGGACGGCGGATTCGCGATATCAGGTTGACGGACGCAATGCAGATCGAGTCGGGACTCGCGGGGAAGCACGTGCTGGTGACCGGCGGCGGCCGCGGCATCGGGCGCGCGATCGTCGAGCTCTTCGCACGCGACGGGGCGGACGTCGCGTTCTTCTAGCGCGGCAACGCCGCGGCGGCGGCGGAAGTGGTCGAGCAGGCGCGCGCGGCGGGCCTCAAGGTCAAAGCCGAGCAGGTCGACGTAACCGATGCCAAGGCGGTCGGCGCAGCGGTGGAGCGGCTGGCAGGCGAGTGGGGCCGGATCGACGTCCTGGTGAACAATGCGGGGGTGATCCGTGATAACCTTTTGGGCTTGCTCGAGGACGAAGACATTCGCGTCGTGCTCGAAACGAACGTCGGGGGCGTGTTCAACGTGACGCGCGCGGTGGTGCCGCACATGATCGCGCGGCGCGCCGGCAAGATCGTGAATCTGAGCTCGGTCTCGGGCGAGAAGGGCGGTCGCGGACAGACAAATTACGCGGCGAGCAAGGGCGCGATCAACGCCTTCACGCGAGCGCTCGCAGTCGAGCTCGC
>JAKLIE010000201.1 GCA_022709775.1 Pseudomonadota bacterium | reverse complement strand
CTGCAGATCAGCTTCGCGGCCTCGCGCGCGGGCTTCAGGTAGTCGCGCGGGTCGAAGGCCGACGGCTTCTCGCGCAGGAACTTGCGGACCGCCGCGGTCATCGCGAGCCGGATGTCGGTGTCGATGTTGATCTTGCGCACGCCGTGCTTGATGCCTTCCTGGATCTCCTCGACCGGCACGCCGTAGGTCTCCTTCATCTCGCCGCCGTTCTCGCGGATGATCTGCAGCAGGTCCTGCGGCACCGACGAGCTGCCGTGCATCACGAGGTGCGTGTTCGGGATGCGCGCGTGGATCGCCTTGATGCGGTCGATCGCGAGGATGTCGCCCGTCGGCTTGCGCGAGAACTTGTACGCGCCGTGCGACGTGCCGATCGCGATCGCGAGCGCGTCGAGCTGCGTGCGCTTGACGAAGTCGGCGGCCTGGTCGGGATCCGTGAGCAGCATCTCGCGCGTCATCGTGCCCTCCGCGCCGTGGCCGTCCTCCTTGTCGCCCTTCATCGTCTCGAGCGAGCCGAGGCAACCCAGCTCGCCCTCGACCGTCACGCCGAGCGTGTGCGCCATGTCGACGACCCTGCGCGTCACGTCGAGGTTGTAGTCGTAGCTCGCGATCGTCTTGCCGTCGGCCTGCAGCGAGCCGTCCATCATGACGCTCGTGAAGCCGAGCTTGATCGCGGACGCGCAGACGTCGGGCGACTGGCCGTGATCCTGGTGCATCACGACCGGCAGATTCGGGTAGCTCTCGACCGCGGCCTCGATCAGGTGGCGCAGGAACACCTCGCCCGCGTACTTCCGCGCGCCGGCGGACGCCTGCATGATCACCGGGCTGTCGGTCTCGGCGGCGGCGGCCATGATCGCCTGCACCTGCTCGAGGTTGTTGACGTTGAAAGCCGGCAGGCCGTAGCCGTGATCGGCGGCGTGGTCGAGCAGCTGGCGCATCGAGACGAGGGGCATGACGGGACTCCGTGGCGGTGGCAGTGGGAACGGCCGTATCGCGGCCATTTTACTCCCGGCGGCCGAGGCGGCTTCGGGCGCCGCGGGCCGCAACCGCGGCGTTGCCCCGTGCCCGCCGGCGACGCGGGCGCAGGCCGGCGAGCGCCGACATCTCAGACCCGGTGTTCGCCGACCCTTACGATCTTCATCGTGTTGGTGCCGCCCGACTTGCCCATCGGCTCGCCGATCGTGACGACGATCAGGTCGCCGTGCTGGACCTGGCCGTGCGCGACGAGAAGGTCGCATGCCGCGTGCAGCACCGCGTCGCGATCGCCGGACTGCTCGAGGTAGAGCGTGCGCACGTTCCGGTAGAGCGCCATCTTGCGCTGCGCGGCGACTTCCGGCGTGAGCGCGTAGATCGGACAGCCGGCGTTGTGCCGCGACATCCAGAGCGCGGTCGATCCGGACTGCGTCAGCGAGGCGATCGCCTTGACGCGCAGGTGGAACGCGGTGAACAGCGTCGCCATGGCGATCGACTGGTCGATGCGCGTGAACGTGCGGTTCAGGAAGTCGCGGTCCAGGACGACCGGGTCGCTCTTCTCGGCCTCGACGCAGATCTGCGCCATCGTCTCGACCGTCTCGACCGGGTACTTGCCCGCGGCGGTCTCGGCCGAGAGCATCACCGCGTCGGTGCCGTCCAGCACGGCGTTCGCGACGTCCGACACCTCGGCGCGCGTCGGCACCGGGTTCTGGATCATCGATTCCATCATCTGCGTCGCGGTGATCGTGAGCCTGTTGCGCTCGCGCGCGAGCCTGATCATCCGCTTCTGCAGGCCCGGCACGGCGGCGTTGCCGACCTCGATCGCGAGGTCGCCGCGCGCGACCATGATGCCGTCGGAGGCCTCGATGATCTCGTCGAGCGCGCCGATCGCCTCCGCGCGCTCGATCTTGGCGATAAGCAGCGCGTGCCCGCCCGCGGCGCGCAGCAGCTGGCGCGCCATGTACATGTCTTCCTTGTTCTTCGGGAACGACACGGCGATGTAGTCGGCCTCGAGATGGGCGGCCGTCTTCATGTCCTCCATGTCCTTCGCCGTCAGCGCCGGGGCGGTGAGCCCGCCGCCGAGCCGGTTGATGCCCTTGTTGTTCGAAAGCACGCCGCCGACCTCGACCCGCGTGAGGATGCGCGGCCCCTCGACCGACTCGACCTTGAGCCTGATGAGGCCGTCGTCGAGCAGCAGGATCGCTCCCGGCGCGACGTCGCGCGGCAGCTCCTTGTAGTCGAGGCCGACGCGCGCCTCGTCGCCCGACTCGCACTCGGCGTCGAGCACGAACCTCGCGCCGGTCGCGAGGGTCACGCGGCCGGCGGCGAACTTGCCGACGCGGATCTTCGGACCCTGCAGGTCCGCCATGATCGCGACCTCGCGCCCGAGCGCCTTCGCGGCCGAGCGCACCAGCGTGGCGCGTGCGATGTGGTCGGACGCCTGCCCGTGCGAGAAGTTGAGGCGGACGACGTCGACGCCGGCCGCGAGCATGCGCGAGAGGATGACGGGCTCGGAGCAGGCCGGTCCGAGGGTGACGACGATCTTGGTGGCGCGCTGCATCGCTGGTCTTGTTCTTCTTCGGAAGGCGAGGGGGGACGACCGGCCCGCGCGACCCCGGCGCGGGAGTGCCGAGATGGTACGGGAAATCCCCCCGGGATAGAATCGCTGCCCGCCCGGGTTTCGCCGCGGCGGCCTTCCACCCCACCCGGAGTGACCATGCCCATTCAACGTCTCGCCCGCCGCCTGGCCGGCGCCGCGCTCGCCGCGCTCGTCGCCAGCGCGCCCGCGTACGGCTACGACGATCCCGTCGAGAAGAGGACGTTCACGCTGCCGAGCTACACGACGGTCGGCGGCCGGACGATCGCGAACGTGCGCGTCGGCTACGAGACCTACGGCAAGCTGAACGCCGCCGGCGACAACGCGATCTTCGTCGCGCACTTCTACTCGGGCAACTCGCACGCCGCCGGCAAGTACAAGCCGTCGGACGCCGCGTTCGGCTACTGGGACCCGATCATCGGCAGCGGGCGGCCGATCGACACCGACAGGTACTTCGTGATCAGCGCGGACACGCTTGCCAACCTGAACACCAAGGATCCCAACGTCGTGACGACCGGCCCGGCGTCGATCGACCCGTCCACCGGCAGGCCGTACGGGATGAGGTTCCCCGTCGTGTCGATGCGCGACTCGGTGCGCGTGCACAAGGCGCTCGTCGACTCGCTCGGCGTGAAGAGACTCGCGGCGGTCGCCGGCGCGTCCGGCGGCTCTGTCCAGGCGATGGAGTGGGGCGCGCTCTACCCGGGATTCGTCGACCGCGTGATCCACGTGATCGGCCCCGGCTTCGACATCCATCCGTTCGTGATCGGCCTGCTCGACGCCTGGGTCGCCGCGATCAAGGTCGACCCGAAGTGGAACGGCGGCGACTACTACGGCAAGGACGAGCCGCTCGACGGCATCGCCAAGAGCCTGGCGCTCGTCACGATCACCGCGCGCGCGCACGGCTGGGCCGAGCGGACGTTCGGGTACAAGTGGGCGGACCCGGCGAAGAACCCCGGCGACGCGATGGACAACGCGTTCGCGGTGCAGGACGCGCTCGACAAGGCCGGCGTCGCGCGCGCGAAGACCACCGACGCGAACTCGATGATCTACATGTCCAAGGCGAACCAGCTCTACCGGCTCACCGACGACGAGATCAGGGGAATGAAGGCGAAGATCCTGTTCGTGCCGGGGAAGACCGACATGATCTTCCCGCCCGAGCTCTCCGAACGTGCGGCGGCGCGCTATCGCGCGCAGGGCGGGGTCGCGGAGGTCGCGGTCATCGACGGCGACGGCGGCCACCTCGACGGCGTGCTCGCCGTCGCGAAGCAGGGCGAGGCGATCCGCGCCTTCCTCGAGAGGTGAGGCTGAGGGCGGGTCACCCGGCGGGCGTGCGGCAGGGCCGCGTGAACTCGCAGCCCGACGCGGTCTCCCGCTCGTCGATGTAGGCGATGTCGCCGGGAGACAGGTAGTCCGCGTACCCGCCGATCTTGCCTCGGCGAACCTTGTAGGACTCCGCATCCGCCGGGTTCGCGGCCCGCAGCGACGCGGATCGGAACGCGTCAGTCGCCTCGGCGCGGCGAAGGTTGTCGAACGACGCGAAGCGGAGCGCGTCGTCGATCGTCGATGCGGGCACGCCGCTCACGCCGAGGAAGTCGAGCGTCGAACGAAGCGCCGCGGGCGCGTCTTCGTGCAGGGCCTCGTACCGCAGGAACACGAACGTCCGCGGAACCGAGCGCGCGTCGAACCACTGCCGGTAGAACGAGATCACCTTGTCCGCGCCGTAGCGCTCGTCGCGGATGAACGAGGAGATCGTTTCGTCGTAGATGCCGAGTCGACGTGTCGCGTGGAAGTACGCCGACACCACGGTGTCGCGCACGTCGCGGCCGAGGAGCAGCACGTGCTTCTCGCGAAAGGCCGACTTGTCGGGCGAGGGACGGCGCCCCTTGCGGGCGTCCATCATCGACGAGCCGTCGTGGTCGAACGCGAAGCTAGGCAATCCTGCGGCGCGCACGAGATCCTCGGTCTCCATCAGTCGCTCCTCGGGCAGCCGGCAGTGCGCGACGAGCGCCCGACCTATCAGCGCGCGAAGCCAGGTCCGGCCGGACTTCGGGTAGGACAGCAGGTACCGGTCGACATCCGGCGTCGGCTCGCCGCGAACGGTTCGAATGAAGGCCGCCACGGAAACGATCGGTCAGGCGCGGGCCTCGAGCGCGGCGACCGCCGGCAGCGTCTTGCCTTCGAGGAACTCGAGGAACGCGCCGCCGGCGGTCGAGATGTAGCCGATCCGGTCTTCGACGCCGAACTTGTGGATCGCGGCGATCGTGTCGCCGCCGCCCGCGATCGAGAACGCCGGGGACGACGCGATCGCGTGCGCGATCTC
>JAKLIE010000200.1 GCA_022709775.1 Pseudomonadota bacterium | reverse complement strand
CCCCCGGCCTCGTCGCCGCGCACCGGGCGTTCCACGACTCGATCGGCCGGCCCGCGGTCGGCATCGGCCCCGGATACTTCAGCGAGTCGACACGGGCCGACGCGTTCGTCCGCTGGCTCGAGGACAGCGGCAACATCTGGGGCGTGACGTTCGCGACCGGGCGGATGTACTGGCTGGAAGATTTCTTCTACGTCGGCAACGCGTCGATGCCGCGCACGGTCTTCGACTCGGTCGGCCGCTTCGACGAGACGTTCCGGCACGATCTGTTCGACGACTGGGAGTTCGGGCGTCGCCTGTTCGCTACCGGCGTGACGGCGCATTTCGTCTCGCGCGCGATCGCGTGGCACGATCACGAGGTCACGCTGGAGGAGCGGCTGGTCGCGGCGCGCCGCATGGGCGAATGCGCCGCGGTGTACGAGCGCGGATCGTCGGAGAGGCCGCAGCAGGCGGTGGCTGGCTCGATTCCGCTGGGGGATCTCGAGGCGGCGGTTCGCGACGCCGAGCAGCGGACCCTGCGTTCCGGGTCGTTCGCGGACCGGGCGCTGATGTGGCTCGCCCACCTCCGGCTCGCGTTCGTCCGCGGCTACCAGAGCGCGTCGGCGGGCGGTTCGGCGTCGCGGCTGACGGGTTGACCGGGGTCAGGCGCCGGCGGCGCTGACGATCACGCGTACCAGGACGAGCAGCGTCGCGACGAAGATCGCCGCAAGCACGATCCCGACGATGATCACCTGGTGGGGCCGGATCGCGACCGCGTCGCGCCGCATCGCATTGCCCTTGCGCACGCCGAAAAAGCTCCAGAACACCGCGCCGGCGACGTCGAGGAGCGAGGCCCGGGCCTTCGGAGTCGATTCCTCGGGATGCGGCGAAGGCGGGTGGGGGTCGGACATCGGGCATCCAGCAACCGGGCAAACCGGCATTCTACCCGCCGGGAGCGCCTCGGTCCGGGGCCGAACGACGCTCCCGATCGCGAAGTCCCTTGAAAGGGTGCGGGATTGCCCCATCTCCCAAGGCAATGCGGGCGCCGGGTGCCCCGACGGGAGAATCGATGCGTTTCGACAAGCTGACGACCAAGTTCCAGCAGGCGCTCGCGGATGCGCAGAGCCTCGCGCTGGGCAACGATAGCGGGTTCATCGAGCCGCAGCACCTGCTCGCGGCGCTGCTGGCGCAGGAGGACGGCGGGACGACCTCGCTGCTCGCCCGCGCCGGCGTGGCCGTGCCGAAGCTCCAGACGGCGCTCAAGGCGTCGATCGGGCGCCTGCCCAGGGTCGAGGGGACCGGCGGCGAGATCGGCATCTCCCGCGACCTCAACAACCTGCTCAACCTCACCGACAAGGAAGCGACGAAGCGCGGCGACCAGTTCATCGCGAGCGAGCTCTTCCTGCTGGCGCTCGCCGACGACAAGGGAGAGACGGGTCGCATGCTCCGCGACGCCGGGCTCGCCCGGAAGGCGCTCGACGGCGCGATCGACGCCGTGCGCGGCGGAGAGGGCGTCGCCTCGCAGGAGGCCGAGGGCCAGCGCGAGGCGCTCAAGAAGTACACGATCGACCTCACCGAGCGCGCCCGCGAAGGCAAGCTCGACCCGGTGATCGGGCGCGACGACGAGATCCGCCGCACGATCCAGATCCTGCAGCGGCGCACGAAGAACAATCCCGTGCTGATCGGCGAGCCGGGCGTCGGCAAGACCGCGATCGTCGAAGGCCTGGCGCAGCGGATCATCAACGGCGAAGTGCCGGAGACGCTCAAGAACAAGCGCGTGCTGTCGCTCGACATGGCGGCGCTGCTCGCAGGCACCAAGTACCGCGGCGAGTTCGAGGAGCGGCTCAAGGCCGTGCTGAAGGACATCGCGGCCGACGAAGGCCGCACGATCGTCTTCATCGACGAACTGCACACGATGGTCGGCGCGGGCAAGGCCGAGGGCGCGATGGACGCCGGCAACATGCTCAAGCCCGCGCTCGCGCGAGGCGAGCTGCACTGCGTCGGCGCGACGACGCTCGACGAGTACCGCAAGTACGTCGAGAAGGACGCGGCGCTCGAGCGGCGGTTCCAGAAGGTGATGGTCGGCGAGCCGTCGATCGAGTCGACGATCGCGATCCTGCGGGGCCTGCAGGAGCGCTACGAGATCCACCACGGCGTCGAGATCACAGACCCGGCGATCGTCGCCGCGGCCGAGCTCTCGGCGCGCTACATCACCGACCGCTTCCTGCCCGACAAGGCGATCGACCTGATCGACGAGGCGGCCGCGCGCATCAAGATGGAGATCGACAGCAAGCCCGAGTCGATGGACAAGCTCGACCGGCGGCTGATCCAGCTGAAGATCGAGCGCGAGGCGGTGAAGAAGGAGACCGACGAGGCGAGCAAGAAGCGCCTCGCCGCGATCGAGGACGAGATCGGCAAGCTCGAGCGCGAGTACGCGGACCTCGAGGAGGTCTGGAAGGCCGAGAAGGCCAGCGTCGCCGGCACGCAGCACATCAAGGAGGAGATCGACAAGGTCAAGCTCCAGATGGACGAGGCGAAGCGCAAGGGCGACTGGCAGGCGATGTCGGAGCTTCAGTACGGCAAGCTGCCCCAGCTCGAGGCGCAGCTCAACAAGGCCGACAAGGCGGCCGCGAAGGACCAGGCGAAGAAGCCGAAGCTGCTGCGCACGCAGGTCGGCGCCGAGGAGATCGCGGAGGTCGTCTCGCGCGCGACCGGCATCCCGGTGTCGAAGATGATGCAGGGCGAGCGCGACAAGCTCGTCCGGATGGAAGATCGCCTGCACCAGCGAGTCGTCGGGCAGGACGAGGCGGTGCGGCTGGTCTCCGACGCGATCCGCCGCTCGCGCTCGGGGCTCTCGGACCCGAACCGTCCGTACGGCTCGTTCCTGTTCCTCGGGCCCACGGGCGTGGGCAAGACCGAGCTCACGAAGGCGTTGGCCGAGTTCCTGTTCGACAGCGACCACGCGCTCGTGCGCATCGACATGTCGGAGTTCATGGAGAAGCACTCGGTCGCGCGGCTGATCGGCGCGCCGCCGGGCTACGTGGGATACGAGGAAGGCGGCACGCTCACCGAGGCGGTGCGGCGCAAGCCCTACAGCGTGATCCTGTTCGACGAGATCGAGAAGGCGCACCCGGACGTGTTCAACGTGCTCCTGCAGGTGCTCGACGACGGCCGGCTCACCGACGGGCAGGGGCGCACGGTCGATTTCAAGAACACCGTGATCGTGATGACGTCGAACCTGGGCTCGCACAAGATCCAGCAGCTCACCGACGAGGGCGCGGACCCGGGCCTGATCAAGATCGCCGTGATGGCGGAGGTCAAGACGAGCTTCCGTCCCGAGTTCGTCAACCGGATCGACGAGATCGTGGTGTTCCACCCGCTCGACGAGGCCCAGATCGCGAACATCGCTCGCATCCAGTTGAAGGCGCTCGAGGCGCGGCTCGCGAAGCTCGAGATCCGGCTCGTCGTGGACGACGCCGCGATCAAGGCGGTGGCGGCGGCGGGCTTCGACCCCGTCTACGGCGCGCGGCCGCTGAAGCGCGCGATCCAGCAGCAGATCGAGAACCCGCTCGCGAAGGAGATCCTTTCCGGCAAGTACGCCGGTGGCGACACCGTGAAGGTGACCGCGAGCGGCGGCGAGGTCGGGTTCGTGAAGGGCTGAGGTCGGGGCGGCCCGCCGTCGAGGGTCATCGCGCGGCGGCGTCGGGCGCCGGCCCGGGCGACTCGCCCAGCGCGACGTAGGGCCGGAACTTCGCGCGCGGGCCGCGCGGGAAGGCGTCGACGATCGTGACGTCGAAGCGCACGCCTTCGCCGAGGACGCGCGCGCCGTCCGCGCGCACCCGCGCGAGGTCGGCCGGATCGGGGGCGCGCCGCGTCGCGATCTCGAGGACGACGTGGTCGACGGCGCGCTGGACGAGCCGGTGCTGCGCGATCCAGTCCCCGTCGCGGTCGGCGAGCGCCCCGGTGATCCGGTACGGGTGGATCGCACGCCCGCCGGGAAGCGCGAGCACCTCGGCGGCGCGCCCTTCGATCGCGCGCAGCGTCGAATACGGCTGGCCGCAAGCGCAGGCGTCCGGACCGCGCACCGCGAGGTCGCCGGTCCGGTAGCGCACGAACGGCATCGCGTACGAGTGCAGCGCCGTGGCGACGACGTGGCCCGGCTCGTCGACGGCGACCGGACGCCCGTCGTCGTCGACGACCTCGACGAGGACGGCGTCGTCGCAGACGTGATAGCCGTGCCCGGCGGGGCATTCCGACGCGAGCAGGTTGAACTCGTGCGCGCCGTACAGGTCGACGACGCGCGCGTTCCACGCGTCGGCGATCGCGCGCCGCGCGGGCGAAGTCAGCACTTCGCCGCCGCTCACGACAAGGCGCAGCGGAGAGACCGTCGCGTGCCTGCGCGCCGCCTCGGCGGCGAGGTACGCGAGCGTCGACGGGTAACCGACGACGACGTCGGGACGGTGGCGCGCGAGCGCGTCGAGCATGTCGGACGCGTCGGCGAGCCCGTCGAGGTCGACGTCCGGATGCACGCGCAGCGCGCGTCGCAGGCGGCCCGGCCACGTGACTCGCGTACCGCCGGCGGGCAGCTGCCGGAAGCGGACGATCCGATCCGTCCACCGTACGCCGGCCTCCGCGAGCGCGCGCAGGCGGAAGAGCTGGAGCAGGTGCTCCTCGAAAGGCGTGCGGGAGATCGAGAACGGTTCGCCCGACGAGCCGCTGGTCTCGTGGCGGACGAGGGCGAGGGGATCGGCGCCGTCGGCGAGCGTGTCGCGCAACGGGCGCGCGCGCAGGTCGTCCTTGCCGATGACGGGGAGCGCCCGCACCGCATCGGGGGCCGCGAGCGACGCCGAGGCGACATCGGCATCCCGCCAGTGGTCGCGGTAGACGGCGACGTGCTCGCGGCAATGAGC
>JAKLIE010000020.1 GCA_022709775.1 Pseudomonadota bacterium | reverse complement strand
CGGGACGGCCGGAAGCGGGTCTACTACTTCTCCCTCGAGTTCATGATCGGGAGGCTCCTGTTCGACGCCCTGGGGAACCTAGGCATCACCTCGATGGCGCGCGAGGCGCTGCGCGATCTCGGGGTGGATCTCGACCGGCTGCGCAAGCTCGAGCCCGACGCCGCGCTCGGCAACGGCGGCCTCGGCCGGCTCGCCGCCTGCTACATGGAGAGCATGGCTACGCTGGGAATTCCCGCCCACGGCTACGGGATACGGTACGACCACGGGATCTTCCGCCAGGCGCTGAAGGACGGCTGGCAGATGGAGCTCCCCGAGGACTGGCTGTCCGCCGGCAATCCGTGGGAGTTCGAGCGGCCGGAGGTCACCTACACGATCGGGTTCGGCGGCGCGATCGACACCGTCGCCGGCGCGGACGGGTCGACGCACGCGGTGTGGGAACCGGCCGAGAGCGTCAACGCGGTGGCGTTCGACACGCCCATCACCGGATGGCGCGGCCGGCACGTCAACACGCTGCGGCTGTGGTCGGCCCGGGCGACGGATCCGCTGCGGCTCGAGGACTTCAACCGCGGCGACCACGTCGGGGCGCTGGCCGACCGCGTGCGCCTGGAAGCGATCTCCCGCGTGCTCTACCCGAGCGACGAGACGGAGGCGGGGCACGAGCTGAGGCTGCGGCAGGAATACTTCTTCGCGTCGGCGTCGCTGCAGGACCTGCTGCGCCGGCACAAGGCGCAGCACGGCGAGCTCGCCTCGCTCGCCGACCACGTGTCCATCCAGCTGAACGACACGCACCCCGCCATCGCGGTGCCCGAGCTGATGCGATTGCTGATCGACGTGCACGGGATGCCGTGGGAGCTCGCCTGGAACATCACGACGTCGGTGTTCAACTACACGAACCACACGCTGCTGCCCGAGGCGCTGGAGACGTGGCCGGTGTCGCTCCTGGAGCGGCTGTTGCCGCGCCACATGCAGATCGTCTACCTCGTCAACGGCCTGCACCTCGATGCGCAGCGCGCGGACGGCCGCGACGACAGGTTCCTGTCCTCGATCTCGCTGATCGAGGAGAATCACAGCCGCCGCGTCCGGATGGGGCACCTCGCGTTCCTGGGCTCGCGCCGCGTCAACGGCGTGTCGGCGCTGCACACCGACCTCATGCGGCGGACCGTGTTCCACGACCTCGGCACGATCTTTCCCGACCGCATCGTCAACAAGACCAACGGCATCACGTTCCGCCGATGGCTGTTCCAGGCGAACCCGGGACTGACCGAGCTCCTCGTCGACGCCGTCGGGCCGCAGGTCATGGACGATGCGGGCCGGCTGGTGGCGCTCGAGCCCTTCGCCGACGACCCTGCGTTCCGCGAGCGCTACTGGGCGGTGCGGCGCACCAACAAGGTGGCGCTGGCGCGGCTCGTTGCCGAACGCCTGGGCATCGGCGTCGACCCGGACGCCATGTTCGACGTGCACATCAAGCGCATCCACGAGTACAAGCGGCAGCTGCTGAACATCCTCGAGACGATCGCGTACTACAACGCGGTGCGCGCGCAGCCGACGCGCCCGTGGGTCCCGAGAGTCAAGATCTTCGCCGGCAAGGCCGCGGCGGGCTATCAGCAGGCGAAGCTCGTCATCAAGCTCGCCAACGACGTCGCGCGCATCGTCAACCGCGACCCGGTCGTGCGCGGACGCCTCAAGGTCGTGTTCCTGCCGAACTACAACGTGACCCTTGCCGAAGCCATCATCCCGGCGGCGGACCTGTCCGAGCAGATCTCGACGGCGGGGATGGAGGCGTCCGGCACCGGGAACATGAAGCTCGCGCTGAACGGCGCGCTCACGATCGGAACGCTCGACGGCGCCAACATCGAGATCGCGGAGCGCGTGGGCGCCGAAAACGTGCTGATCTTCGGCCTGACCGCCGACGAGGTCGCGCAACGTCGCGCCGCCGGGATCGACGCCACGGCGACGATCGCCGCATCGTCGGCGCTCGCCGAGGTGCTCAATGCGGTGGAGACCGGCGTGTTCTCGCCCGAGGACCGGGGCCGCTACCACGGGCTGGTCGACAACCTCCGCCATCACGACTATTTCATGGTCGCCGCGGATTTCGACGCCTACTGGTCCACGCAACGCGCCGCCGGCGCGCTCTGGCTCGATCGGAACGCATGGTGCCGCAAGGCGATCCTCAACACGGCGCGGATGGGCTGGTTCTCCGCGGACCGGGCGATCATGGACTACGCGCGCGACATCTGGGGCGCCGAACCGGGCGTCCCCTGAGCACCGGACCGATGGCAACGACGCTGCCGCCCGGCGCGATCGAAGCGATCGTCGAGGGCCGCCACGGCGATCCTTTCGCCGTGCTGGGCCTGCACGAGGCGGACGGCGCCCTCGTCGTTCGTGCGTTCGTCCCGGGGGCCGACGCCGTCGATGCGGTCGATCTCGACGGCGGCACGCTCGCCACCCTGACGCGCCGACACGCGGCGGGCTTCTTCGAAGGCGCGATCCCCAGGCGCACCGCGTACCGCCTTCGCGCGGCCAACCGCGACGGAGCGTGGTCCGTCGACGACGCCTATGCGTACGGGCCGGTGCTCGGCCCGATCGACGACTGGCTCGTGGGCGAGGGTACGCACGCGAAGCTCTACGATCGCCTGGGCGCGCATCCGATCGATCACGAGGGCACCGCCGGCGTGCACTTCGCGGTGTGGGCCCCGAATGCGCGACGCGTGTCCGTCGTCGGCGAGTTCAATGCGTGGGACGGCCGCCGCCACGCGATGCGCAGGCGAGTCGACACCGGCGTCTGGGAGATCTTCGTCCCGGCGCTGCGCGATGGGGCGATCTACAAGTACGAGATCATCGGCGTCGACGGCGCACTGCTGCCGCTCAAGGCGGACCCGGTCGGCTTTCGCGCGGAGCTGCGGCCGTCGAGCGCCTCGATCGTCTGCGACACGGCCCGGTTCGCGTGGTCCGACGGCGATTGGATGGCGGCCAGGGGACGTCCCGTGCCGAGGCGCGCGCCGATGAGCATCTACGAGGTGCACCTGGGATCGTGGCGGCGAGGCGAGGGCAATCGCTGGCTCGGCTACGACGAGCTGGCCGACACGCTCGTGCCCTACGCCGTCGACATGGGCTTCACGCATCTCGAGCTGATGCCGGTCAACGAGCATCCGCTGGACGCCTCCTGGGGCTACCAGCCGATCGGACTCTTCGCGCCCACGAGCCGCCACGGCGAACCCGCCGGGTTCGCCCGGTTCGTCGATCGCTGCCATCGCTCGGGGCTCGGCGTGATCCTCGACTGGGTGCCCGCGCATTTCCCGGTCGACACGCACGGTCTCGCGCGGTTCGACGGGACGGCCCTCTACGAGCACGCGGACCCGCGCCTCGGCTTTCATCCGGACTGGAGCACCGCAGTCTTCGACTTCGGGCGCAAGGAGGTCGTCAACTACCTCGTCGCCAACGCGCTCTTCTGGCTCGACCGCTACCACGTCGACGGCCTGCGCGTCGACGCCGTCGCGTCGATGCTCTACCTCGACTATTCGCGCAAGGCCGGCGAATGGCTGCCGAACCGCCACGGCGGCAACGAAAACCTCGAGGCCATCGCGTTCCTGCGCAGGCTCAACGAGGCGGTGTACGGACGCCACGCCGGCGCGATCACGATCGCCGAGGAGTCGACGGCATGGCCGGCCGTGTCGCGTCCGACGCACGACGGCGGTCTCGGCTTCGGGTTCAAGTGGAACATGGGATGGATGCACGATACGCTGGCCTACGTCCACCAGCAGCCGGTGCATCGACGATGGCACCACGACAAGATGACGTTCGGGCTGATGTACGCGTTCACCGAGAACTTCGTTCTGCCGCTGTCGCACGACGAAGTGGTGCACGGAAAGGGGTCACTGCTGGCCAGGATGCCCGGCGACGAGTGGCAGCGGTTCGCCTCGCTGCGCGCGTACTACGCGTTCATGTGGGCCTATCCGGGCAAGAAGCTGCTGTTCATGGGACAGGAATTCGCGCAGGGTCCGGAGTGGAACTTCGAAGCGGGGCTCGAATGGCCGCTGCTCGACGCGGATCGGCATCGCGGCATGCAGTCGCTCGTCCGCGACTGCAACCGTCTCTATCGCGCGCAGCGGGCGCTGCACGAGCGGGACTGCGAGCCGGACGGGTTCCGCTGGATCGAGGTGAACGACCGGGAGAACTCGGTCCTCGCGTGGCTCCGCTTCGGTGGCGACGGCGCGCCGCCGGTCGTCGCGATCGCGAATTTCACGCCCGTGCCGCGCGAAGGCTATCGGATAGGTCTGCCGCTGCCGGGACGCTGGCGCGAGATCCTCAACACCGATGCGGCGGCGTACGGCGGATCCGGCCGCGGCAACGCCGGGGGCGTCGATGCGCAGCCCGGCGAGAGCCATGGCTACCCCTGCAACGCCCGCGTCTCGCTGCCGCCGCTCGGCACCCTCTGGCTCGTCCACGACGGGCGCGCGTGATGCCGCGCGCCCTTCCTCATCGCTCAGACCCTCCGAAGGCGACACCATGGAACAGGTGACCTACTCGACGCCGCTGGCACGCTCGTCGATGGCCTACGTCCTCGCGGGGGGTCGCGGAAGCCGGCTGATGGAGCTCACCGACAGGCGCGCGAAGCCCGCCGTCTATTTCGGCGGCAAGTCGCGCATCGTCGACTTCGCGTTGTCGAATGCCCTCAACTCCGGCGTCCGTCGGATAGCGGTCGCGACCCAGTACAAGGCCCACAGCCTGATCCGCCACCTGCAGCGCGGCTGGAACTTCCTGCAGCCGGTGCGCAAGGAGAGCTTCGACATCCTGCCGGCGAGCCAGCGCGTCGGGGAGGACAAGTGGTATGCGGGCACGACCGACGCGGTGTTCCAGAACATCGACATCGTCGACGGGTACGCCCCCGAGTACCTCGTCATCCTCGCGGGGGACCACGTCTACAAGATGGACTACGAGCGCATGCTCGTCCAGCACGTCAACAGCGGCGCCGACGTCACCGTCGCCTGCGTCGAGCTGCCGGTCGCGGACGCGATGGGCTTCGGCATCATGGGCGTCGACGACAGGGACCGCATCGTGTCCTTCGTCGAGAAGCCCGAGCATCCGCCCGAGATGCCCGACCGGCCCGGCTGGGCGATGGCGAGCATGGGCATCTACGTCTTCCGGCGCGAGTTCCTGAACGAGCAGCTGAGACGCGACGCCGCCGATCCGCACTCGAGCCGGGACTTCGGCCGCGACGTCATCCCTTTCCTGGTCAGGAATGCCAAGGCCGTCGCGCATCGCTTTGCCGTCTCCTGCGTCCGGTCGCGCGAGGAGGCCGAAGCCTACTGGCGCGACGTCGGGACGCTCGATGCCTACTGGGAGGCGAACATCGACCTGACCGACGTCGTGCCGGCGCTCGACCTCTACGATCGCGACTGGCCGATCTGGAGCTACGCGGAGATCACGCCGCCGGCGAAGTTCGTGCACGACGTCGACGGCCGGCGCGGCGTCGGCATCTCGTCGCTCGTGTCCGGCGGCTGCATCGTTTCCGGATCCACGCTGCACCACTCGCTGCTGTTCACCGGCGTCCACCTGCATTCCTACGGGCGGGTCGAGAACGCGGTCGTCCTCCCCAACGTGGAGATCGGACGGGGCGCACGGCTCACCAACGTCATCGTCGACGCCGGCGTCAGGATTCCCGCGGGGCTCGTCGTCGGCGAGGATCCCGAGGTCGACGCGGCGCGCTTCCGCCGAACGCCGCTCGGCATCTGCCTCATCACGCAGCCGATGATCGACCGCCTGCCGAAGTGAAGCGCGTGCGCGTCCTGTCCGTCGCCTCCGAGGTCTATCCCCTCGTCAAGACCGGCGGCCTCGCGGACGTCGCCGCCGCGCTGCCGGCCGCGCTCGCGCGCGAGGGCGTCGACACGCGCACGCTGGTCCCCGGCTACCCGGCGGTGATCGATGCGCTGCGCGCGGCCGAGGCCATCCACACGTATGCGCACCTGCACGGCGGGCCGGCGCGGCTGCTCGCGGCGCACACCGCAGGACTCGATCTCCTCGTGCTGGACGCGCCGCACCTCTTTGCACGACCCGGCAATCCGTATCTCGGACCCGACGGCATGCCCTGGGCCGACAACGCGCTGCGCTTCGCGGCGCTCGCCGAGTGCGCCGCCTCGATCGGCCGTGGAACCGTGCCCGGCGTCGCGCCCGACATCGTCCATGCCCACGACTGGCAGGCGGGCCTCGCGCCGGCCCTGCTCCACTACGCCGGCGCGCCGCGCCCGGCCACCGTGATGACCGTGCACAACCTCGCGTTCCAGGGACAGTTCCCGCGCGAGCTGCTGGCGGCTCTCGGATTGCCTCCGCACGCGTGGGCGATCGACGGCGTCGAGTACTACGGCACGATCGGCTACCTGAAGGCCGGCCTTGCGCTGGCGGACCGGATCACCACGGTGTCGCCGACCTATGCGGCGGAGATCCTCACGCCCGAGGGAGGCATGGGGCTCGACGGGCTCCTTCGACATCGCGCAGGCGTGCTGACGGGCATCCTGAACGGGATCGACGACGCGCTGTGGAATCCGGAGACCGACGCCCATCTCGTCCGTCGCTTCGATGCCGGGGACCTTGCCGGGCGCGCCGGCAACAAGGCGGCGTTGCAGGCACGCCTGGGCCTCGACGTCGAGCCGTCGACCTTTCTCTTCGGGGCCGTCAGCCGGTTGACGCTTCAGAAGGGCATGGACCTCCTGCTCGACGCGCTGCCCTTCGTCGTCCGCAACGGCGCGCAGCTCGCTCTCCTCGGCGCCGGCGACAAGCCGCTCGAGGACGGCTTCGCCGCCGCGACCGCGCGGCATCCCGGGCGCGTCGCCGCGGTGATCGGCTACGAGGAGGGCCTCGCACACCTGATTCAGGGGTCGGTTGACGCGCTGCTCGTGCCGTCGCGCTTCGAGCCCTGCGGCCTCACCCAGCTCTGCGCGCTGCGTTACGGCGCAATTCCCGTGGTGGCGCGGGTCGGCGGCCTTGCCGATACCGTGAAGGACGCGAACGAGTCTGCGCCGGCCGCGGGAACCGGCACGGGAATCCAGTTCGAACCGGTGTCCCGCGCGAACCTCGAGCTCGCGATCGGCCGCGCCATGACGCTGCGGCGCGACGTCGCGCTGTGGCGCGGCCTGCAATCCCGTGCGATGGCGACCGACGTGGGCTGGACCCGGCCTGCCGGGGAATACGCCGCACTCTTCCGCGCGCTGCTCGCGCATCGCGCCGCCTGACCGATGCGCTTCGCAGGCCCCGGCAACCCCGAGCCGCTCGGCGTCACCCTGCAGCGCGGAGGCGCGAACGTCGCCGTGTTCTCGGCCCACGCTACCGGGATCGACTTCTGCCTCTTCGACCCGGCCGACGGGAGCGAACGCGAGCGCATCGCGCTGCCGGAGCGCACCGGCGACGTCTTCCACGGCTTCGTTCCCGGCATCGCGGCGGGCGATCGCTACGGGCTGCGCGCACGCGGCCCTTACGACGTGCGCGCCGGCCACCGCTTCAACCCGGCGAAGCTCCTCGTCGATCCCTACGCGAGGGCGCTCGATCGACGGCTCGTGCTGCATCGCGCGATGTTCGGCGCGACCGCGGACGACGCGACTCGCGACGACACGGACAGCGCGGCCTTCGTCCCGAAGGGAATCGTGACGCCCCTGCCGGCGGCGGCCGCCGCCCGACGTCCGCGGGTGCCGTGGGCGCAGACGATCCTCTACGAGCTGCACGTCCGCGGATTCACCCGCACGCATCCCGGCATCCCCGACGCCCTGCGCGGCACCTGCGCCGGCCTCGCCCACCCCGCATCGCTCGCGCACCTGACGCGGCTCGGCATCACGACCGTCGAGCTGATGCCGATCGCGGCGGCCATCGACGAGCGCCACATCGCGGACCAGGGGCTGACCAACTACTGGGGCTACAACCCCGCGGCGCTGTTCGTTCCCGATCCGCGGCTCGCGCCGGGCGGCATCGACGAGCTGCGCGACTGCGTCGCGGCCCTGCAGGCGGCGGGCGTGGAAGTGATCCTCGACGTCGTCCTCAATCACACGGGCGAAGGCGACGCGCGCGGTCCCACGCTGTCGCTGCGGGGCCTCGACAACGCGACCTACTATCGCACCCGCGCCGACGATCGTGCGCGGTACGTCGACGACTCCGGTTGCGGCAACACGCTCGCGCTGGACCGTGCGCCCGTGCTGCGTCTCGCGATGGACGTCCTTCGCTACTACGCCTCGGCGGCGGGCATCGACGGCTTTCGCTTCGACCTGGCCACGACGCTCGGCCGCGGCGACGACGGCTTCGATCCCGCGGCGCCACTGTTGCAGGCCATCGCGCAGGATCCCCTCCTGCGCGACCTGAAGCTGATCGCCGAGCCGTGGGACGTCGGGCCCGGCGGACACCGGCTCGGCGCCTTTCCGGCGCGATGGAGCGAATGGAACGACCGCTATCGCGACACGGTTCGGCGATACTGGCGCGGCGATCCGGGCCTCGCGGGTGATCTGGCGACGCGCTTCGCCGGTTCCGCCGACGTCTTCGCGGCACGCTCCCGGCCGCCGTCGTGCTCGGTCAACTTCGTCACCGCGCACGACGGCTTCACGCTCGCGGACCTCGTCGCGTTCGCCGCGAAGGACAACGAGGCGAACGGCGAAGGCAACCGCGACGGAAGCGACGCCAACTTCTCCTGGAATCACGGCGTCGAAGGCCCGACGTCCGATCCCGCGGTCCGCGGGAAGCGCGGCCGCGACGTGCGCAACCTCCTCGCGACGCTCCTGCTTTCGCGAGGCACGCCGATGCTCGCGATGGGCGACGAGCTCGGGCGGACGCAGCGCGGCAACAACAACGCGTACGCGCAGGACAACGCGCTGACGTGGATCGACTGGGAAGACGCCGACGACGATCTCGTCGATTTCATCGCCGCGCTCGTCGACCTTCGGCGTTCGCACCCGGCATTGCGCGCAGACCGCTGGCTCACCGGCGCGCCCATGGACGGGAGCGGCATCGCCGACGTCGAGTGGCGGCACCCGGATGGCCGTGCGATGAGCGGCAGCGACTGGGCCAACACCGACGGCCGCTGCCTCGTCGCGGTCCTGTACGCCGGCGAATCCGATGACGCCGGAGCCGACCGTGTCGCCGTGGCGCTCAATGCCGGAGACGATCCCGTCGCGGTACGCTGGCCCGACGCGCGCGACGGCCACGTGTGGCGCCGTCGAATCGACACGTCGCGTTCGACGGTGCGGCGCGACGGCGCGCCCGAGGACGTCGACGCATCCGGCGCCCTCGAGCCGCGATCGGTGGTCGTCCTCGTCGAAGAAGCCGGCATCGGTCCCGGTCGCCGGCGCCCCGGCGTCGAGCCCGAGGTGCTCGAGCGGCTGGCCGCCGCCGCGGGAATCGCCCGCGAATGGTGGGACATGGCCGGTGGTCGCCACGTCGTCGGCATCGACACCCGGCGCGCGCTGCTGGCGGCGATGGGGCTTCGCGCCGATACGACCGGCGAGGCGCGCGACCGGCTCGCCGAGCTTGCCGATGTCCGGGAACGCCGGCGGTTGCCTGCGATGGTGACGGCGCACGAAGGCTCCCGCGCGAGCGTGGCCTTCGCAGGGGTCGACGAACGGCGACGCTCCCGGACCGCCGCCTTGCGGCTGCGGCAGGAGAACGGCACCGAGCAGAGCCTGCCCGTCGTGCTGGACGACCTCCCCGCGAACGTCGTGACGGCAACGGATGGCCGCCAGGTCACGCAGCGGGTCCTGGCGTTGCCGTCGCTGCCCATCGGCATCCACACGCTGGGATTCGACGACGATCCGTCGGTCGAATGCCGCGTCGTCGTGGCGCCGGGCCGCTGCTACCTGCCGCCCGAGCTCCGCGAAGGAGGGCGCCGCTTCGGGCTCGCCGCGCACCTGTACTCGCTGCGCCGGCGCGGCGATCTGGGCATCGGGGACCTCACGTCGCTCTCGCTGCTGGGCGAAGCCACGGCCCGCGCGGGCGGCAGCGTCGTCGGCATCAATCCGCTGCACGCGCTCTTCGCCGAGGATCGGGAGCGCGCCAGTCCGTATCACCCTTCCGACCGGCGATTCCTCGATCCGATCTACGTCGACGTCGAGCGGGTGCCCGATCTCGCGGACGCACAGGACGCGCGCGCGCTGCTCGCGCGATCCGGTCCCGGCATCGTGGGCCTCTCCGCGCGCGCTCACGTCGACTACGCCGGCGTGTGGGAGCTCAAGCGGGCGGTGCTGGACCTGTGCTTCGCGCAATTCGAGCGGCGTTCCGGGGCGGATCCGCTGGTCGCCGAGTTCGATCGCTTCGTCGCCGCCGGCGGCCTGTCGCTGCGGCAGTTCGCGATCTTCGATGCGATCGCCGCTGCGCATCCGCGCGAGCCCTGGCAGCGCTGGCCCGACGATCTGCGCCGACCCGACGCTGCGCGCGTAGCCGACTTCGCCGGTCGGCACGCACGCCGGGTCCGCTTCGCGCTCTACCTCCAGTGGCTCGCGGAGCGCCAGCTGGCTGCGGCCGCCGCCCACGCCCGGGCGAGCGGCCTGGCGCTGGGATTCTTTCGCGATCTCGCACTCGGCGCCGCGCCGGACGGCGCCGAACCCTGGGCGAACCCGGGCACCTACGCCCAGGGCGCGTCGATCGGTGCCCCCCCCGACGCCTTCTCGCCCACGGGCCAGGTCTGGAACCTTCCGCCGCCG
>JAKLIE010000002.1 GCA_022709775.1 Pseudomonadota bacterium | reverse complement strand
TTTACACCTACGCCGCCAAGGCCGAAGGCGCGGGTAACGACGAAGACAAATATGCCTACCTGCGCGACGTCCGCCAGTATCGCAATCTGCTGCTGGTCGAGCAGCCGAACGGCGACTATGCCGAGACGATGGCGCGCCAGTTCCTGTTCGACCACTGGCACCGGCTCGCGCTGAAGGCGATGGAGGGCTCGCGCGACGAGCGCGTCGCCGCGATCGCGGCGAAGTCCTCGAAGGAGGTCGCCTACCACGTCGAGCGATCGACCGACTGGGTGATCCGGCTGGGCGACGGCACGGACGTCTCGCACCGGAGCATGCAGGCGGCGATCGACGGCCTGTGGATGTTCGCGGGCGAGCTGTTCCTGCCCGACGCGGTCGACGATGCCGCCCGCGACGCGGGGATCGGCCCCGACCTCGCCGCGCTGGCCGCACCCTGGCGCAGCGCGGTCGGCGCGGCGCTCGCCGAAGCGACGCTCGCGGTGCCGACCGACGACTGGGCGCAGCGCGGCGGCCGGCAGGGACGGCACACCGAGCACCTGGGGCATCTCCTGACCGAGATGCAGTTCCTGCAGCGCGCCTATCCCGACGCGAAGTGGTGAGCGCGATGGCGGCAGCGAATCCGAACGCCGGCCCGGACGCCGCCGCGCCCGCCCGCGGCCTCGCGGACCTCTCGGCGATCTGGCGCGCGCTCGCCGCGATCCCCGATCCCGAGATCCCGGTCGTCTCGATCGTCGACCTCGGCATCGTGCGCTCGGTGGCCCGCGAGGACGGCGGGGTGGTCGTGCGCGTGACGCCCACCTATTCCGGCTGCCCCGCGACCGACTGGATCCTGGCGGCGATCCGCGACGAGCTCGCGTCGATCGGCGTTTCCGGCGCCCGAATCGAGATCCAGCTCGCGCCGGCGTGGACCACGGACTGGGTGGCGGCCGACGCGAAGCGCCGCATGCGCGAGTTCGGCATCGCGCCCCCGGGCTGCGCGATCGCCGGCTCGGCCTCCGCGGTCGACGTGCGCGGCATCAGCCCGCTGCGCCACCCGGGCGTCGTCGTGCCGTGCCCCCGCTGCGGCTCCGCGCGCACGCGCCTGACCGCGCAGTTCGGCTCGACCGCCTGCAAGGCCCTCTACCGCTGCGACGAGTGCCTCGAGCCGTTCGACTACTTCAAGCCGCATTGATCGGGTCGCCATGAGCCGCTTCCACTCCCTCCCCATCGCCAAGGTCGAGAAGGAGACCCGCGACGCGGTCGCGATCACGTTCGCCGTGCCCGACGCGCTGCGCGACGAGTTCCGCTACGAGCCCGGCCAGCACCTGACGCTCAAGGCGGACATCGCGGGGAAGGACGTCCGGCGCTCGTACTCGATCTGCTCGGCGAAGGACGACGGCGTGCTGCGCATCGCGGTCAAGCGCGCGCCCGGCGGCGTCTTCTCGAACTGGGCGAACGAGTCGCTCAGGGCCGGCGACGCCCTCGAGGTGATGCCGCCGATGGGGCACTTCAACGCGCCGCTCGACGAGGCGGCGCGCCACCACTACGTCGGGTTCGCCGCGGGCAGCGGCATCACGCCGCTGCTGTCGATCGTCAAGAGCACGCTCGCGGCCGAGCCGCGCTCGCACTTCACGCTGTTCTACGGCAACCGGGCCTCGGGCACCGTGATGTTCCGCGAGGAGCTCGCGGCGCTCAAGGACCGCTGGCTCGACCGCTTCAACCTCGTGCACGTGCTCTCGCGCGAGGCGCAGGACATCGAGCTCCTGCACGGGCGCATCGACCGGGCGCGCGCCGACGCGCTGCTCGACCGCTGGGTGCCGCTCGCCGAGGTCGACGCGGTGTTCGTGTGCGGCCCCGAGGGCATGATGGACGCGGTGACCGCGGCGCTCGACGCGCGCGGCTACCCCGCGTCGAAGGTGAAGCTCGAGCGCTTCGCGGCGAGCATCCCGAAGCACGAGCACCAGAGCGCCCGCGTGCCGCCCGAGGGGAACGCGCAGACCGAGGTCACGGTCGTCATCGACGGCGTGCGCAAGAGCTACACGCTCGACCGCACGCGCGAGAACCTGCTCGACGCGGCGCTCGCGAACGGGATAGAGCTGCCGTACTCGTGCAAGGGCGGCGTGTGCTCGACCTGCCGCTGCAGGCTCGTCGAGGGCGAGGTCGACATGGACGTCAACTTCGCGCTCGAGGACTACGAGGTGGCGCGCGGCTTCGTCCTCGCGTGCCAGAGCTATCCGGCCACCGACAAGGTGGTCGTGGACTTCGACCAGACCGGGATGGGGTGACCTCTTCCCGGCGCGCGGGGACGTGATTTCCCGGCGCGCGCTGCGCGCGCCTCCCCCCGAAGCGCGCTGCGCCGTCTGATACATTCGCGTTCGTGCCCCGCAGGCACGAAGACTCACGCAAGGAGCAAGCCTTGAGCCACCCGCTTTTCGAGAAGCACCGCGCGACGCTGGATCGCGCCCTCGCGGCGATCGCCGAACGCGGCTACTGGACGCCGTACCCCGAGTCGGCGAGCCCGAAGATCTACGGCGAGGGGGCTGCGGAGGCGGGCAAGGCCGCCTACGGTTCGTTGCTCGGGAAACCGTTCCCGATCACGCTGCCCGGGACGATCGGCACCGTGGGCGGCGAGCGCTCGCCCTACGGCGTCGACCTCGGCGTCACCTATCCGAAGGTCGACCTCGACGGCCTGTTCGCCGGCATCGCGCACGCGCAGGGACGCTGGCGCGCCGCGGGCCCCGAGGCTTGGGTCGGCGTGTGCATCGAGGCGCTCGAGCGCATCAACAAGGCGAGCTTCGAGATCGCGAACGCCGTCATGCACACGACCGGGCAGGCGTTCATGATGGCGTTCCAGGCCGGCGGCCCGCACGCGCAGGACCGGGGGCTCGAAGCGGTCACCTACGCGTGGGACCAGATGCGCCGCGTGCCGGCGAAGGCGCTCTGGGAGAAGCCGCAGGGCAAGGGCGACCCGCTGCGGATGGAGAAGCACTTCCGCGTCGTGCCGCGCGGGATCGCACTGGTGATCGGCTGCTGCACCTTCCCGACCTGGAACGGCTACCCCGGCCTGTTCGCGAGCCTCGCGACGGGCAACGCGGTGGTCGTCAAGCCGCACCCGGCGGCGATCATGCCGCTCGCGGTCACCGTGAAGATCGTCCGCGACGTGCTTGCGGACGCCGGCTTCGACCCGAACGTCGTGACGCTGGTCGCGCACGCGGCGGGCGACGACGTCGCGCAGAAGCTCGCGCTGCGCCCCGAGGTCCGGATCATCGACTTCACCGGCAGCTCGGCCAACGGCGACTGGCTCGAGACGCACGCGCGCCAGGCGCAGGTCTACACCGAAAAGGCGGGCGTGAACCAGGTGATCGTCGACTCGACGCCCGACCTCGCGGGCCTCGCGCGCAACCTCGCGTTCTCGCTGTCGCTCTACACGGGCCAGATGTGCACGGCGCCGCAGAACATCTACGTCCCGCGCGACGGCATCGACACGCCCGAGGGCCGCAAGTCGTTCGACGACGTCGCGAATGCGATCGCGGACGGTGTGCGCAGGCTTCTTGGCGACCCCGCGCGGGCCGTCGAGGTGCTCGGCGCGGTGCAGAACCGCGGCGTGCTCGACCGGCTCGACCGGGCACGGGCCCTGGGGCCCATCCTGCTCGACACCGAGGCGATCGCGCACCCGGCGTTCCCGGACGCGAACGTGCGCACGCCGCTGATCGTCAAGCTCGACGCGCGCGACGGCGACAAGTACCTGTCCGAGTGGTTCGGGCCGATCGCGTTCGTGATCGCGACCGACTCGACGGACCAGAGCCTCGCGATCGCCCGCGAGACGGTCAAGCGCCACGGCGCGCTGACGCTCGCGCTCTACTCGAAGGATCCGAAGGTCGTCGACCGCGCGATCGACGTGGCCGAGGACGCGGGCGTCGCGCTCTCGATCAACCTCACGGCGGGCGTGTTCGTGAACCAGTCGGCGGCGTTCTCCGACTTCCACGGCACCGGGGCGAACCCCGCCGCCAACGCGGCGCTCACCGACGCGGCCTTCGTCGCGAACCGTTTCCGCGTCGTGCAGCACCGGATGCACGTCTGACCCGCGGCGCGGGACCGAGCCATGGCCTACGACCACATCCTCTACGAATCCCGCGGCGGCATCGCCCGCCTCACGCTCAACCGCCCCGACCGGCTCAACAGCTTCAACGACGCGATGCACGCCGAGGTGCGCGACGCGCTCGCGGCGGCACGCGGCGATGCGTCGGTCCGCGTGCTGCTCTTCACCGGCGCGGGCCGCGGCTTCTGCGCGGGCCAGGACCTGTCCGACCGTGCCGTGGCGCCCGGAGGCGCGGCCGTCGACCTCGGCGCGTCGATCGAGCGCAACTACAAGCCGCTCGTGCTGGGCCTGCGCTCGATGCCCGTGCCGACCGTCTGCGCGGTCAACGGCGTGGCTGCCGGTGCGGGCGCGAACCTGGCGCTCGCCTGCGACATCGTCGTGGCGACGAAATCGGCGAGCTTCATCCAGGCGTTCTGCAGGATCGGCCTCGTCCCCGACTCCGGGGGCACCTACTGGCTGCCGCGGCTGGTCGGCACGGCGCGCGCGATCGGCCTCGCGATGCTCGGCGACAAGGTGTCCGCCGAGCAGGCCGCAGCATGGGGGATGATCTGGCAGGCGGTCGACGACGCCGCGTTCGCCGATGCGGTCGAGAAGCTCCTCGCGCACCTCGCCGCCGCGCCGACGAAGGGTCTGGTGGCGATGCGGCGCGCGATCCACGCGTCGGCGTCGAACGCGCTGGAGGCGCAGCTCGACCTGGAGCGCGACCTGCAGCGCGAGCTGGGTTTCGGTGCGGACTACCGGGAAGGCGTCGCGGCATTCGTCGAGAAGCGCGCGCCGCGGTTCACCGGGCGCTGACCCATGGCGAACGGACAGGCGCTGCCTCGCGATGCCGTCGTCGCCGTCGTCGGCGCCGGCGCGATGGGCGCGGGCATCGCGCAGGTCGCCGCCCAGGCGGGCCATCGCGTGCTCCTGTTCGATGCGCGGACCGGCGCGGCGGACGACGCGGCGCGCAAGCTCGGCGCGACGTTCGACGCGCTCGCTTCGAAGGGGCGCATGACCGTCGAGGAGGCGCGTGCGGCGGCGGCGCGGATCGAGCCCGTGCACACTCCGGGCGCCTGCGTCAGCGCGAAGCTGGTCGTCGAGGCGATCGTCGAGGATCTCCAGGTCAAGCGCGAGCTCTTCGGCGACCTGGAGCGCATCGTCGCGCCGGACGCGATCCTCGCGTCGAACACGTCGTCGCTGTCGATCACCGCGCTCGCGGCCGGCATGAAGCGCGCGGGTCGCGTCGCCGGGCTGCACTTCTTCAATCCCGCCCCGCTGATGCCTCTGGTCGAGATCGTGCGCGGGCTCGCGACCGAGCCGGCCGTGTCCGACGCGCTGTTCGCCACCGCGGCCGCATGGGGCAAGACGCCGGTGCACGCGACGTCGACGCCGGGCTTCATCGTCAACCGCTGCGCACGCCCGTACTACGGCGAGGCGCTGCGTCTCGCGGCCGAGCGTGCGTCCGATTGCGCGACGATCGACGCCGTGCTGCGCGAGGCGGGCGGCTTCCGGATGGGCCCGTTCGAGCTGATGGACCTGATCGGCCACGACGTGAACTTCGCGGTGACGAAGAGCGTGTGGGAGGCGATGTTCCACGACCCGCGATACGCGCCGTCGCCGATCCAGCGCGAGCTGGTCGCTGCGGGCTTCCTCGGCCGCAAGTCCGGGCGCGGGTTCTACGACCATGGCACGGGCGCCGCCGTACCGGCTCCGCAGTCGCTCGCGACCGCGAACGCGCCGGCGCGAGTCGCCGTCCACGGCGAGCCGGGACTGCTCGCGCCGCTGATCGAGCGCATCGCCGCCGCCGGCACGACGATCCGGCGGCTGCCTGCCCATCCGATGTTCGCCGACGGCGCGATAGACACGGGCGCGGGATGGATGGCGCTCACCGACGGCCGCACGGCGACCGCCCGGTCGGATGCCACCGGCGCGCCCAACGTGGTGCTCGTCGACCTCGCGCTCGACTACGGGACGGCGAAGCGCGTCGCGATCGCGGCGTCGGATCGCTGCGACACGGCGGCGACGGGCGCCGCGGTCGGGGCGCTGCAGAAGGCGGGCCTCGCGGTGTCGCGCCTCGACGACGTCGCCGGTCTCGCCGTGATGCGCACGGTGGCGATGCTGGTGAACGAAGCGGCCGATGCTGCGATGCAGGGCATCGCGACGCCGGCCGACGTCGACCTCGCGATGCAGAAGGGCGTCAGCTATCCGCGCGGGCCGCTCGCGTGGGGCGACGCGATCGGACCGGCGCGCGTCGCGGCCGTCCTCGCGAACCTGGCCGCGCATTACGGCGAGGACCGCTACCGCACGTCGCCGCGCCTCGCGCGCGCGGCGCAGACGGGCGGCCGCCTCGGCGCCTGAACGAAGGATCGAGCGATGGGCGAGCACCACCCGCCGAGCACCCCCGAGGAGGCCCAGCGCCTCGCCGAGCGTGTCGCGGCCGACATGAACCTGCGCGACCGCGCGACCAACGCGCTGGGCATCCGCGTCGTGTCCTGCGGACCGGGCCGCGCCGACCTCTCGATGAACGTGCGCGGCGACATGCTGAACGGCCATGCGATCTGCCACGGCGGGTTCATCTTCACGCTGGCCGACAGCGCGTTCGCCTATGCGTGCAACAGCTACAACCTGGTCACGGTCGCGTCGGGCTGCTCGATCGATTTCCTCGCGCCCGCGCGCGAGGGCGACGTGCTGACCGCGCGCGGCGTCGAGCGCAGCGCGTCGGGGCGCACCGGCGTGTACGACATCGAGGTGTTCAACCAGCGCGGCGAGAAGATCGCGCTGTTCCGCGGCAAGAGCTACCGGATCAAGGGCCACGTGATCGAGGAGCCGCCCGCCGCATGAGGGACGGGTGCGGCGCGGGGTCGCGCCGCGCGACCAGGAGGAGACGATGCCGTCGAAACAGCCGCGTCCGGAGGAGCTCGAGCCGATCGAGCGCGCCAGCCGGGACGAGATGCAGGCGATCCAGCTCGAGCGCCTGCGATGGTCGCTCGGACACGCGTACCGCAACGTGCCGCACTACAAGCGCGCGTTCGACCGGGCGGGCGCCCGTCCCGAGGACCTGCGCTCGCTCGCCGACCTCGCGAAGTTCCCTTTCACGACCAAGACCGACCTCCGCGACAACTACCCTTTCGGGATGTTCGCGGTGCCGCGGCGGCAGGTCTCGCGCATCCACGCGTCGTCGGGCACGACCGGCAAGCCCACCGTCGTCGGCTACACGGCGAAGGACATCGACACCTGGGCGACCGTGATGGCGCGGTCGATCCGCGCCGCGGGCGGGCGCGCCGGCGACATCGTGCACGTCGCGTACGGCTACGGGCTGTTCACCGGCGGCCTGGGCGCGCACTACGGCGCCGAGAAGCTCGGCTGCACTGTGATCCCGATGTCGGGCGGCCAGACCGAGAAGCAGGTCCAGCTCATCGCGGACTTCGAGCCCGACATCATCATGGTGACGCCGTCGTACATGCTGGCGATCGCCGAGGAGATGGAGCGGCAGGGCATGGACCCGAAGGCCTGCTCGCTCTCGATCGGCATCTTCGGCGCCGAGCCGTGGACGCCGGCGATGCGCCAGGCGATCGAGGCGAAGCTCTCGATCGACGCGATCGACATCTACGGGCTGTCCGAGGTGATGGGACCCGGCGTCGCGCAGGAGTGCATCGAGACGAAGGACGGGCTGACGGTCTGGGAGGACCACTTCTATCCGGAGATCGTCGACCCGGCGACCGGCGAGGTGCTGCCCGACGGCGAGAAGGGCGAGCTCGTGTTCACGTCGCTCACGAAGGAGGCGATGCCGGTGATCCGCTACCGGACGCGCGACCTGACGCGGCTCCTGCCCCCGACCGCGCGGGCGATGCGGCGCATCGAGAAGATCACCGGACGCTCGGACGACATGATGATCATCCGCGGCGTGAACGTGTTCCCGACCCAGGTCGAGGAACTGATCCTCCGTCACCCCGAGCTGGTCACGCACTACCAGATCGAGATCTCGCGCCCGAAGAACCTCGACGAGATGGCGGTGCTGGTCGAGCGCGCGCCGACCGCGGGCAGCGTCGACGGCGAGCGTGCCGGCGCGGCGCTCTCGCACCTGATCAAGTCGCTCATCGGCGTGACCGCGGACGTGCGCGTCGTGGCGCCCGGCGGGATCGAGCGCTCGCTCGGCAAGGCGAAGCGCGTCGTCGACAGGCGGCCCAAGGCGTAGCGGCGCGCTCGATGCGGCACCCCCGGTCGCGCCGCGCGCGCCGGAGCGCCGCCATTCCCGGAAGGCCTGCACGATCGGCTCGCGCAGCCGCCGGTGACCGGCGTCGCCCGCCTGCCGCGGCGACCCGTGCGCGGCGACGTCGAATTCCGGGAGCCCCACGCGGGGGCGCCGGACCGTGCAGCGGCCCGGCCGCCGGAACTCCTCCTGCAGCCGCCACGGCATCGCGACTGCGAGGCCGATCTCGACGAGGATGCGCGGCAGCACCATGAGGAGGGGAACCGACAGGCGGACCCGGTCGGCGTGGCCGAGCGGCCGCAGCGTCCGCGCCGTCGCGGAGCGCGAGCGGACGGGCACGCAGGCATTCACGCAGCGAACGGTCCCTTCGAGGCTCCCGGCCTCGACAGGAACAAGCGGGCCACCCAGAATGCGCTCTTCCCGGACAGGGGCGGGGCGGGCGGACGCATGGAAGTTTCCTTCAGTCGCGAAGTGGGCATGCTGCGGCTCGGCGAGGGCGAGATCTTCGAGGGCGAGGGCATTCTCGCGATCACGAAGGGCCTGCTCGAGGCGGGCGTCGCGTACGTCGGCGGCTACCAGGGCGCGCCGGTCTCGCATCTGCTCGACGTGCTCGTGCAGTCGAAGGAATTGCTCGCCGAGCTGGGCGTCCACGTCGAGGCGTGCTCGAACGAGGCCTCGGCGGCCGCGATGCTCGGCGCGTCGATCCACTACCCGCTGCGCGGCGCCGTCACCTGGAAGTCGATCGTCGGCACGAACGTCGCGGCCGACGCACTGTCGAACCTGGCCTCGCCGGGCGTGACGGGCGGCGCGCTCGTCATCGTCGGCGAGGACTACGGCGAGGGCGCGAGCGTGATCCAGGAGCGCACGCTCGCATTCGCGCTCAAGTCGTCGCTGCTGTTCCTCGACCCGCGGCCGTCGCTCCCGCACATGGTGCGCTTCGTCGACGAGGCGTTCGCGCTGTCGGAGGCGTCGAGCATGCCGGCGATCCTGCAGCTCCGCATCCGCGCCTGCCACGTCCGCGGGCGCTTCGCATGCCGCGACAACGTCGCGCCGAAGGTCTCGACGCGCCATCGGATGGAGGAGCCCGCGGCGTTCGACTACGCGAAGCTCTCGCACCCGCCGGTCGTGTTTCTGCACGAGAAAGTCAAGGTCGAGGAGCGCCTGCCCGCGGCGCGGCGGCACGTCGTCGAGCGCGGACTGAACGAGGTGTTCGAGGGCGCGCGCGACGACCTCGGCGTCATCGTGCCGGGAGGCCTCTACAATTCGCTCGTCCGGGCGCTCGGCACGTTCGGCCTCGCCGACGCGTTCGGCACGTCGACGCTGCCGATGCTCGTGCTCAACGTCGTCCACCCGCTCGTCCCCGGGCAGATCCTCGGATTCTGCGCGGGCAAGCGCGCGGTGCTCGTCCTCGAGGAGGGGAGTCCCGAGTTCGTCGAGCAGGAGATCCTCGCGATCCTGCGGCGTGCCGGCGCATCGACCGACATCGAGGGCAAGGGGCCGCTGCCGACGACCGGCGAGTACTCGGTCGAGGTGATCGCGCGCGGGCTGTCCGCGTTCCTGGGGCGGAACGCGCCCGAACTCGCGCTCGGCGAAGGCGACGCGTGGCTCGCGAGCGTCTCGGCAAGGCGCGACGCGGTGGCGAAGGCGCTCGAAGCTCCGCTGCCGCCGCGGCCGCCGAACTTCTGCATCGGCTGCCCGGAGCGTCCGGTGTTCGCGGCGATGAAGCTCGCGAAGCAGGCGACCGGGCCGGTCCACGTCGCCGCCGACATCGGCTGCCATTCGTTCGCGACCTTCGAGCCGTTCTCGCAGGGCCACTCGATCCTCGGCTACGGCATGAGCCTCGCGAGCCGCGCGGGCGTGTCGCCGGCGATGGGGCGACGCGTGATGGCGGTGATGGGCGACGGCGGCTTCTGGCACAACGGCGTGATCACCGGCGTGCAGTCGGCGCTGTTCAACGGCGACGACGCGGTGCTCGTGATCATGAAGAACGGCTACACGTCCGCGACCGGGACGCAGGAGATCATCTCGACGCCCGACAGCGACGACAGACTCGCGGCGGAGGACAAGACGCGTAGCCTCGTCCACCGCAACCAGGTGATCGAGCAGACGCTCGCCGGCCTGGGAGTCAGGTGGCTGAGAACCGTCGACAGCTACCGCGTCGACGAGATGCGCAGGACGCTCGAGGAGGCGTTCACGACCGACTTCGCCGGGCTGAAGGTGATCGTCGCCGAGGGCGAGTGCCAGCTCGAACGACAGCGGCGCGTCAAACCGTGGCGCGCGCAGCGCGAGCGCGACGGGAAGCGCGCGGTGCGCGTCAAGTACGGCGTCGACGAGGACGTCTGCTCGGGCGACCACTCGTGCATCCGGCTGTCGGGCTGCCCGACGCTGTCGATCAGGGACAGCGGCGATCCGCTGAAGGTCGATCCGGTCGCGACGGTGCTGGACGGCTGCGTCGGCTGCGGGCTGTGCGGCGAGAACGCGCACGCGGCGACGCTGTGCCCGTCGTTCTACCGCGCCGAGGTGATCCGCAATCCGGACTGGCGCGACCGCGCGGCGGCGGCCGTGCGCGGCGCGTTCGCGCGGCTGCTGCGAACGGGGGAGGCATGACCCCGGCGACTCGCGCGGGGGCGCTGCGGCCGATGACGGTGCTCGTCGGCGCGCTGGGCGGCCAGGGCGGCGGCGTGCTGGCCGAATGGCTGGTCGACGCCGCGACACGCGCGGGCTTCCCGGCGCAGAGCACGTCGATTCCCGGCGTCGCGCAGCGCACGGGCGCCACGACCTACTACGTCGAGATCTTTCCCGTGCCGGCGAGCGAGCTCGGCGGTCGCGAGCCCGTCCTGTCGCTCCTGCCGGTGCCGGGCTGCATCGACGTGCTCGTCGCCTCCGAGCTGCTGGAGGCGGGACGCATGATCCAGGCAGGCTACGCCGACGCGGCGCGAACGACGGTCGTGACGTCGACGAGCCGGACGCTGACGACCGTCGAGAAGCTCGCGATGGGCGACGGGCGCTATGCGTCCGACCGCCTGCTCGAGATCGCCGCCGCGAACAGCCGGCGACTCGCCGCGTTCGACATGGACGCGGCGGCGAGCGAGTCGGGCACCGTGGTGAGCGCGGTCATGTTCGGCGCGATCGCGGGCAGCGGCGTGCTGCCGTTCGATCGCGGCGCCTGCGAGGCGGCGATCGGCGCCGAGGGGGCGAGCGCGCAGGCGAGCCGGCGCGGCTTCGCGCGCGGAGTCGACCTGACGGTGGCCGCGCTCGCGTCGCAGCGCGCACCCGCCGCGGTCGCGCCCGTGGCGCCGCGGCGTCCGGACTCGCGATGGAGCGACGCGGTGGCGGCGTTTCCCGCCCCCTGCCGAGAGATCGTCGCCGCGGGCGTCGATCGCGTCGCCGCGTTCCAGGACGATCGTTACGCGAGGCTCTACCTCGAGCGTGTCGCCCGGGTTCGCGCGGCGGAGCAGGCGGCCGATCCGCGCGAAGCCCACGGCGCGGTGGCGACGCGCGAGACGGCGCGGTTCCTCGCGCTTTGGATGGCGTTCGACGACATCGTGCGCGTCGCCGACTTCAAGGTCCGCGCGAGCCGTCACGAGCGCGTGCGCCGCGAGGCGGGCGCCGGCGAGGGCGACGTCGTGCACGTCGCCGACTACTTCAAGCCCGGCATCGCGGAGATCGCGGGCCTGCTGCCGCGCTCGCTGGCCGAGCGCCTGCTCGCGCGGGACCGGCGCCGGGTCGCGGGCGGGAAGCCGGCGTTCGCGGTGCCGCTGAAGGTTCGCACCGACGCGGTGACCGGGATGCTCGCGCTGCGCGTCCTCGCCGGGCTCCGGTGGTTGCGTCCGAAGGGCCTGCGCTACTCGGAGGAACAGGCCGCGATCGAGCGCTGGCTCGATGCGGTGGTCGCGGCGCTCGCGACCGACTGGGCCTGCGGATACGAGCTCGCGCTCGCGGGCCGCCTCGTCAAGGGCTACGGCGACACGAATCTGCGCGGCAAGCGGAACCTTGCGCACATCGTCGATCACCTGGCGACGGGCGGCGCGTTCGATACGCCGGCCGCGCGCGCGCAGGCGATCCGGGAGGCACGCGAGGCCGCGCTCGCCGACGAGGGCGGGCAGCGGCTCGATGCTGCGCTCGTCCGCCACGGTGCGCCGCCGCGCCCCGTCGTCGCACGCCCGGTCGTCTGGGTGAAGAAGCCGGCGCCCCCCGCGACGCGCGGCCGGGCCTGAAACGCCACGGAGAGCCGCATGACGTTCCACCACACGACCGACTTCACCGTCGAGTTCGGCGACTGCGATCCCGCGAAGATCGTGTTCTACCCGAACTTCTTCCGCTGGATGGACTCGGCGGCGCGTCACTACTTCGCCGCAGCCGGCGTTCCGTCCTGGCACGAGACCGAGGCGACCGACGGCATCATCGGCGCGCCGCTCGTCGACGCGAGCGCGCACTTCAGTCGGCCGGCGACCTACGGGGACCGAATCGCCGTCGAGACGTCGATCTCCGAGTGGCGAGGCAGGACCTTCGTGATGAAGCACGTGATCCGCCGCGGCGACGACGTGCTGGTCGAGGGCAGGGAGACGCGGATCTTCGCGCGGCGGCATCCGGGGGATCCGGCCCGGATCCAGGCGGTCGAGGCGCCGGAGCATATCCGGAAGCGGCTGGAGTAAGCTCGCGCGGCGGGAGGCGCCCGGACGGCGGAAAGCCGCCGGGATGCGAGGGAGGAGGAGGGGCGTGACCGACGAAGCGGAGCAGGAAGTGCCGCGGCCCGATTCGGCTTTCGGCCGGGGCGGGCGGGCGCTCGTCGCGACCGCGCGCGGGCTCGCGGTCGCCGGCGGTCTGGTCTTCGTCGGTCTGGTCGCGATGGAGATCGTCTCGATCGTCGGCCGCAAGCTCTTCGCGTGGTCGGTGCCGGGCGACGTCGAGATGCTGCAGATGTGCGCGGCGTTCGCGTCGGCGTCGTTCTTCGCCTATTGCCACCTGGCCGGCGGCGACGTGAAGGTCGACTTCTTCACGCACCGCCTGGCGCCGCGCACGGTGGCGCGGCTCGACGCGGTCGGCTCGCTGCTGGTCGGCCTGTTCGGCGCGCTGATCGCGTGGCGCGCGGCCGCCGGCGCGCTGGCGGTGCGCGAGGTCGGCGAGACCTCCGCGATCCTCGCGATCCCCGTGTGGATAGCGCAGGCGCTGATGGTGCCGGGCTTCGTGCTGCTCGCGCTGGCCGGCTTCTACATGGCGCTCCACCTGTTCCGGCGCAGCGTCCGCCTCGACGGGATGGCGCGTTGAGCGCCGCGGGGCCGACCCGGGGCGCTCGCACCCTCCTTCGGGAGGGGGTGCGCGAAGCCGCGCCAGCGGCGAGCCTGGGGGAGGCGCGACGGTGAGCGGCATCGCCATCGGCGGCATCATCTTCGCCGTGATGCTCGCGCTGATGGTGGTGCGGGTGCCGATCGGCATCGCGATGTTCATGTGCGGCGCGGGAGGCTATCTCTACCTCACCGGCAACGTCGCCGCGCTGCTGAACTCGCTCAAGAATCTCGCGTACGCGCGCCTGTCGAACTACGACCTCGTCGTGATCCCGCTCTTCCTGCTGATGGGGCAGTTCGCGACGCATGGCGGACTCTCGCGGTCGCTGTTCCGCTTCGTGAGCGCGTTCCTCGGCCACCGCAAGGGCGGCATCGCGATGGCATCGATCGGCGCGTGCGCCGGGTTCGGCGCCATCTGCGGCAGCTCGCTCGCCACCGCCGCGACGATGGGGCAGGTCGCGCTGCCCGAGCTCAAGCGCTACGGCTATTCCGGCTCGCTCGCCACCGGGGCGCTCGCGGCAGGGGGCACGCTCGGGATCATGATCCCGCCCCCGGTGCCGCTCGTGATCTACGCGATCCTCACGCAGGAGTCGATCGGCAAGCTGTTCATGGCGGCGGTGATTCCGGGCATCATCGCGATGCTGGGCTACATGCTCGTCGTCAGGATCATCGTCGCGTGGCGGCCCGAGGCCGGCCCGGCGGGCCCTGCGGTGCCCTGGTCGGAGAAGGCGAAGTGCCTCGTCGAGGTGCTGCCGGTGCTCCTCGTGTTCGTCGTCGTCATCGTCGGCATCTACGGCGGCTGGGCGAACCCGACCGAGGCGGCGGCGATCGGCGCGGCGGCCTGCGGCATCCTGGCGCTGGTCGGCGGGATGCGCGTGAAGGGGCTGGTCGACAGCGCGGCGGGCACCGCGCAGGCCACGGCGATGATCTTCCTCGTGTTGCTCGGCGCCGACATGCTGAACACCGCGCTCGCGCTGTCGCAGATGCCCGGCGAGCTCGCGAGCTGGGTGAAGGGGAGCGGGCTCTCGCCGCTGCTCGTGATGGTGATGATCCTCGTGATCTACATCTTCCTGGGCTGCGTGATGGACGCGCTCGCGATGATCCTGCTCACGATCCCGATCTTCTACCCGATGGTGATGGGCCTCGACTACTGGGGGATGTCGCAGGAGGACAAGTCGATCTGGTTCGGCATCCTCGCGCTCATGGTCGTCGAGATCGGGCTCGTCCACCCGCCGGTCGGCATGAACGTCTACATCATCAACCGGCTGGCGAAGGACGTGCCGCTCACCGAGACGTTCAAGGGCGTCGTCCCGTTCCTCATGTCCGATGCCGTCCGCATCGCGCTGCTCGTGTACTTTCCGATCATCTCGCTGTACCTGGTCCACACGTTCAAGCGGTGAAAGCCGCCGATTCAGCCGTCCAGAGGAGGACAGACGCATGAAACCCGCCACGCTCGCAGTCGCATTGACCGCCGCGCTCGCCGCCGGCACCGCCTACGCGCAGGACGTCACGCTCCGGATTCACCACTTCCTGCCGCCGAAGGGCACGATCCAGGCGCTCGTGCTGGAGCCGTGGTGCGAGAAGCTCGGCAAGGAGTCGGGCGGACGCATCAAGTGCCAGTTCTTCCCGGCGATGCAGCTCGGCGGCACGCCGCCGCAGCTCTTCGACCAGGCGCGCGACGGCGTCGCCGACATCATCTGGACGATCCCGACCTACCAGGCCGGGCGCTTCACCAAGTCCGAGGTCTTCGAGCTGCCGTTCATGACGATGAGCGCGGAGTCCGGCAGCCCGGCGCTGTGGGACTACATCCAGAAGAACTCGATCGACGAGTTCAGGGGCGTGAAGCTCCTCGCGGCGCACGTGCACGACGGCTCGCTGCTCCACTTCACGAGCAAGCGCGTGACCAGCCTCGAGGAGGTGAAGGGCCTCAAGGTGCGCGCGCCCACGCGCATCGGCACGAAGTTCCTGACCGCGATCGGCGCCGCGCCGGTGCAGATGCCGATCCCGCAGGTGACCGAGGCGCTGTCGAAGTCGGTGCTCGACGGCGCGATGGTGCCGTGGGAGGTCGCGCCTGCCCTCAAGCTCCAGGAGGTCGCCAGGTACCACCTCGACACCGCGCCGGGCGTGCCGAAGACGTCGAACTCGATCTTCGTGCTGGCGATGAACCCGGCCAAGTACGACGGTATGCCGGCGGACCTGAAGAAGGTCCTCGACGCGAACGCGGGGCTCGAGTTCTCGAAGCACATCGGCAAGGTGTTCGACGGCACGACGGCGCCGGCGATCAGGCTCGCACGCGATGCGAACGGCGTGTTCGACACGCTGTCGCCGGCCGAGTACGCGCGCTGGCAGAAGGCGTGCGAGCCCGTCGTCACGGAGTGGATCGGCGAGGCGGCCGCGAAGGGCGCGAACGGCCAGGCGCTCTACGACGATGCGCGCGCGCTGCTGAAGAAGTACGGCGGCTGACGGCGTCCGGGGCCCGACGGGGCCCGGACAGCCGCGCGGCCGCTCCTCCGCGGGCGGCCGTCGCGCCGCTCGCGGGATGCTATTCTTCCCGCTCGAGGTGCGGCCGGACGTCCGTGTGCGCGTGACGCTGCCGTCGCGATGCCGGGGACGCGCAGCCGGACCAGGTCGATGGCCGCGAACGTCCCCATGCATGGTCCCTCCCGCGACGAAGCATCACGAGCCGGCGTAAGCGCCTCCGCCTCTCCGGCCGCACGGACGGGCGCGCCCGGGAGCCGACCCGTCTCCGCACCGGCGCTCGTCGCCTGGGGCGAACGCGTCTTCCGCGCGCTCGGATGCCCGGAAGGCGAGGCGTCGACGATCGCGCGCGGCCTCGTGCAGGCCAATCTCTACGGCCACGACTCGCACGGCATCGGGCTCGTGCCTCAATACGTCGAGAACGTCCGCGCGGGCCACGCCGTTCCGGGGCGCTCGCCGCGCGTCGTGACCGACGCCGGCTCGCTCGTGGCGCTCGACGGCGGCATGGGGTTCGGGCAATCGGTCGGCGAGGCGGCGATGGCGCTGGCGATCGAACGCGGACGTGCGAACGGCTGTGCCGTCGTCGGGCTCGCGAACACGCATCACCTCGGCCGGATCGGCCAGTGGGGCGAGCAGTGCGCGGAAGCCGGGCTCGTCTCCGTGCACTTCGTCAACGTGCGCTCGCGTCCGCTCGTCGCGCCGTGGGGCGGGTCCGACGCGCGGGTGTCCACGAATCCGTTCTGCGTCGCGGTCCCGGCCGACCCGCATCCTCTCGTGCTCGACTATGCGACCTCCGCGGTAGCGCTCGGCAAGACGCGCGTCGCGGTCGACGAGGAGCGCGAGATGGCCGACGGCCTGCTGCTCGACGCCTCGGGACGCGCGACGAACGACCCGGCCGTGATGTGGCGACACCCGTCCGGCGCCATCCTGCCGTTCGCGGAGCACAAGGGCTGGGCGCTGTCGCTGATGTGCGAGATCGTCGGAGGCGCGCTGTCCGGAGGCGCCGTGCAGGACGGCGCGACCGCGCATCCGATGCTGAACAACATGACGACGCTCGTCTTCGACCCGTCGAGGATGGGCACCGCCGACGCGCTGCCGCGCGAGATCGATCGGCTCGCCCGCTGGGTGCGGGCCTCGCCGCCGAGGGCCGGTGCGGACCCGATCTCGCTGCCGGGCGAGCCCGAGCGGCGCGTCGCGGAACGAAGGACGCGCGAGGGCATCCCGATGCCGTCGCGCACGCTGCAACAACTCGCCGATGCCGTCAGGCCGCTCGGACTGCCCGGCCCCCTGCAAGGAACGATGACATGAGCCAGAAGAAGTTCGCCTCGCACGCCGACGTCGAGGAGAAGAAGGTCTCGTTCGACCGCCTCTCCGACCGCGCCTGGGCCTACACGGCCGAGGGCGACCCCAACACCGGCATCGTGATCGGCGACGACGCGGTGATGGTGATCGACACCCAGGCCACGCCGGTGATGGCGCAGGACGTGATCCGCCACATCCGCACCGTGACCGACTTGCCCATCAAGTACGTGGTGCTCAGCCACTACCACGCGGTGCGCGTGCTCGGCGCGGCAGCCTACGAGCCCGAGCACATCCTCGCCAGCGAGGACACGCTGAGCCTGATCAAGGAGCGCGGCGAGCAGGACAAGGCCAGCGAGATCGGCCGCTTCCCGCGGCTGTTCCGCAATGTCGAATCGGTGCCGCCGGGCCTGACCTGGCCGACGATGACCTTCACAGGCCGCATGACGCTGTGGCTGGGCAAGCTGGAAGTGCAGCTGATCCAGCTGGGCCGCGGCCACACCAAGGGCGACAC
>JAKLIE010000199.1 GCA_022709775.1 Pseudomonadota bacterium | reverse complement strand
CTCGCGGTGCGGGATCGCACGAAGGGGCCGCCCACGTTCGCGCCCGACGGCCTCTACCTGGTCGGCGTCGACTACGACGCGCGCTTCGGGCTGCCGGCGACGCGGCGCGACCTCGTGCTCCCGGGGGCGTGACGCGATGCGCACGCGCGTCAAGATCTGCGGGATCACGCGCGTCGAGGACGCGATGGCCGCGGCTCGCACGGGCGCCGACGCGATCGGCTTCGTCTTCTGGCGCGGCACGCCGCGCTTCGTCGATCACGAGCGGGCGCGGACGATCGCCCGCGCGTTGCCGCCGTTCGCGTCGATCGTCGGCCTGTTCGTCGACCCTTCCCCCGACGAGGTGCGCGCCGCGCTCGCCGCGGTCCCGCTGTCGATCCTGCAGTTCCACGGCCACGAACCCGCAGCGCTCTGCCGCTCCTTCGGACGGCCCTATCTCAAGGCGATTCCCGTGGGCCCCGGCCCCGATTTGCTAGAATCGGTGTCGCTCTACGGCGACGCGGCGGGCATCCTGCTCGACGCGCCGCCGGCCGACGGGTTGCCCGGCGGGACGGGGCGGACGTTCGACTGGGATCGATTGCGCGCGCCTCTGCCGCTGCCGCTCGTGCTGTCGGGAGGACTCGACGCCGCGAACGTCGGCGAGGCGATCCGTCGCTTCGCGCCGTGGGCGGTGGACGTGTCGTCCGGCGTCGAGAGGCTCGACGCGCAGGGCAAGCCCGTGAAGGGCATCAAGGACGCGGCACGCATCGCCGCGTTCGTCGCCGAGGTACGCAATGCAGATGTACGACCTGCCTGACGCTCGCGGCCACTTCGGCCCCTACGGCGGCGTCTTCGTCGCCGAGACGCTGATCCGCGCGCTCGACGAGCTGAAGGCGCAGTACGAAGGCGCGCGGCTCGACCCCGCCTTCAAGGCCGAGTTCGAGCGCGAGCTCAAGCACTACGTCGGCCGTCCGTCGCCGGTCTACCACGCCGAGCGCTGGTCGCGGGAGCTCGGCGGCGCGCAGATCTGGCTGAAGCGCGAGGACCTGAACCACACCGGCGCGCACAAGATCAACAACTGCATCGGCCAGGCGCTGCTGGCGCGGCGGCTCGGCAAGCCGCGCGTGATCGCCGAGACCGGAGCGGGCCAGCACGGCGTCGCGACCGCGACGGTCGCCGCGCGCTACGGGCTCGAGTGCGTCGTCTACATGGGCAGCGAGGACGTGAAGCGCCAGGCGCAGAACGTCTTCCGCATGAAGCTCCTGGGGGCCACGGTGGTGCCGGTCGAGTCGGGATCGAAGACGCTCAAGGACGCACTGAACGAGGCGATGCGCGACTGGGTGACCAACGTCGAGACGACGTTCTACATCATCGGCACCGTCGCGGGCCCGCACCCGTATCCGATGATGGTGCGCGATTTCCAGAGCGTGATCGGCCGCGAGTGCGTCACGCAGATGCCGGAGGCCGCGGGGCGGCAGCCGGACGTCGTGATCGCCTGCGTCGGCGGCGGCTCGAACGCGATGGGCATCTTCCATCCGTACATCCCGCACGAGCACGTGAAGCTCGTCGGCGTCGAGGCGGCGGGCGAAGGCATCGACTCCGGCAGGCACGCGGCGTCGCTGATCGCGGGACGCCCCGGCGTGCTGCACGGCAACCGTACCTACCTGCTGCAGGACGCCGACGGCCAGATCGTCGAGACGCACTCGGTCTCGGCGGGGCTCGACTACCCCGGCGTCGGCCCCGAGCACGCGTGGCTCAAGGATTCGGGCCGCGCGCAGTACGTCGGGATCACCGACGACGAGGCGCTCGCCGCGTTCCACACCTGCTGCCGCGTCGAAGGCATCATTCCGGCGCTCGAATCGGCGCACGCGCTCGCCTACGCGTCGAAGCTCGCGCCGACGCTCCCGAAGGACAGGATCCTGCTGGTCAACCTCTCGGGCCGGGGCGACAAGGACATGAACACGGTCGCCGAGCGCTCCGGGCTGAAGTTCTACTGCCGCCCCGAGTGCGATCCGGCGCAGCGCTAGAGTCCATGGCGACCAACCGCATCGACGCCGCGTTCACCCGCCTGCGCGCGGCGGGGCGCACCGCGCTCATTCCCTACGTCACGACCGGCGATCCGTCGCTCGAGGCGACGCTCGACGTCATGCGCGCGCTCGTCATGGGCGGCGCCGACGTGATCGAGCTCGGCGTGCCGTTCTCCGACCCGATGGCGGACGGCCCGGTGATCCAGCGCGCGTCCGAGCGCGCGCTCGCGAACGGGACGGGCCTGAAGGACGTGCTCGCGGTCGTGCGCGCGTTCCGCGACCGGAACGCGACGACGCCGATCGTGCTGATGGGCTACGCGAACCCGATCGAGGCGATGGGGCTGGCGGTGTTCGCCGACCGCGCCCGCGACGCGGGCGTCGACGGGGTGCTGGTCGTCGATTACCCGCCCGAGGAAGCCGGGGATTTCGCGAAGCAGCTCGACGAGCGCGGGATCGCGCCGATCTTCCTCGTCGCGCCCACGACGCCGGAGCCGCGCATCGACGCGGTCGCCGCACTCGCGCGCGGCTACGTCTACTACGTTTCCCTCAAGGGCGTGACCGGCGCCGGACACCTCGACGCCGCCGAGGTCGCGCGCAAAGTCGCCGAGATCCGCCGCCACGTGAAGCTGCCGGTCGGCGTCGGCTTCGGCATCCGCGACGCCGCGAGCGCGCAGGCGATCGCGGCGCATGCGGACGCGGTCGTCATCGGCAGCCGCATCATCCAGGAAATCGAAGGCGGCCCGGCGTCGGGGGCGGCCGAGCGCGCGGGCGCGTGGATCGCCACGATCCGCCACGCGCTCGACGCGATGCCGGCAAAGCAGGCGGCGTAGGCGCCAGGGCCAACCGGGGAGACACGACGATGAGTTGGCTGCAGAAGCTCCTGCCTCCGCGCATCAAGAGCACTCCCGGGGCGCGCAAGCAGGCGATGCCCGAGGGCCTGTGGGTCAAGTGCCCGGCCTGCGAGGCGGTGCTCTACCGCACCGATCTCGAGAAGAACCTCTCGGTTTGCCCGAAGTGCGGACATCACTCGCGCGTGGCCGCGCGCGCGCGCATCGACCAGCTGCTCGACCCCGAGGGCCGGTTCGAGATCGGCTCCGAGGTCGTGCCGATCGACTCGCTCAAGTTCAAGGACCAGAAGAAGTATCCGGAGCGCCTCGCCATTGCGCTCGAGGAGACCGGCGAGACCGACGCGCTCGTCGTGATGCAGGGCAGCGTGAAGAGCGTGCCGCTGGTCGTCGCGGCCTTCGAGTTCGAGTTCATGGGCGGATCGATGGGTTCGGTGGTCGGCGAGCGCTTCGTGCGCGGCGTCCGCGTCGCCTACGAGAACCGCGTGCCGTTCGTCTGCATCTCCGCCTCCGGCGGCGCGCGCATGCAGGAAGGCGTCAACTCGCTGTTCCAGATGGCGAAGACGACCGCCGCGCTGCAGGAGCTGTCCAAGGCGCGGCTGCCGTTCGTCTCGCTGCTGACCGATCCGACGATGGGCGGCGTTTCCGCGTCGTTCGCGTTCGTCGCCGACCTCGTGATCGCCGAGCCGGGCGCGCTGATCGGCTTCGCCGGCCCGCGCGTCATCGAGCAGACGGTGCGCGAGAAGCTGCCCGAAGGCTTCCAGCGCGCCGAGTTCCTGCTCGAGAAGGGCGCCATCGACATGATCGTCGACCGGCGCTCGCTCCGCGACGAGCTGCCGCGCCTGCTCGCGCTGCTCACGCGCGCGCCCGCGCCCACGGCCTGACCACCGCTCGTCCGGCGTGACGCCGCTCGCCTCCGACGGGCGCATCGCGATTCGCCGCGTCCTCGACGCGATCCTCCGCAGGGGTCTGGCTTGACCGCTCCACCCCGCGAGGGCCGCCCGGGCGACCTCGCCGGCTGGCTCGCCTACCTCGAGACGCTCCACCCCAGGGCGATCGCGATGGGGCTCGACCGCGTGCGTACGGTGCTCGCGCGGCTCGGCATCCGGATCGCCTGCCCGGTCGTCACCGTCACCGGCACCAATGGCAAGGGATCGACCTCGGCGATGCTCGAGGCCGTGATGCGCAGCGCCGGCTATCGCACCGGGCTGTACATGTCGCCGCACCTTCAGTGCTACAACGAGCGTGTGCGCATCGAGGGGCGCGAAGTTTCCGACGAGGCGCTCGTGGGCGCGTTCGGCGAGGTCGAGGACGCGCGCACCGCCCTCGTTCCGGCGGTGCCCCTCACCTACTTCGAGTTCGGCACCCTGGCGGCCATCCTGCTGTTCGCGCGGAGCTCGCCCGACGTGCTCGTCCTCGAGGTGGGCCTGGGCGGGCGACTCGACGCGGTCAATGCGATCGACGCCGACGTGGCGATCGTCACGAGCGTGGACATCGACCACCGCGAGTACCTCGGCGACACGCGCGAGGCGATCGGGCGCGAGAAGGCGGGCATCTTCCGCTCCGGGCGCCCGGCGGTCTGCGGCGATCCCGCGCCGCCGGCGACGCTGGTCGAACACGCGCAGGCGGTGGGCGCCGAGCTGCTGGTGCTCGGCCGCGACTACGGCTTTGATGCCGACGCGCGGCAGTGGCGCTACCACGGTCCCGGCGGACCGCGCTACGGGCTGCCGCATCCGGCGCTGCGCGGGGCCTACCAGCTCGCCAACGCGGCGACGGTGCTGGCCACGCTCGGGCTCCTCGCCGACCGGCTGCCGCTGTCGGCGGCGGCACTGCGCGACGGGCTCCTCGGCGTCGAGCTTGCCGGACGCTTCCAGGTGCTGCCGGGCCGGCCGACGATCGTCCTCGACGTCGGGCACAACCCGCAGGCCGCGCGTTCGCTCGCCGCGGCGCTCGGAACGATGGGCTTCCATCCGCGGACCATCGCGGTGTTCGGGATGCTCGCCGACAAGGACATCGCTGGTGCGCTGCAGCCACTCAAGGGGCGCGTCGACCACTGGCACCTGACGACGCTG
>JAKLIE010000198.1 GCA_022709775.1 Pseudomonadota bacterium | reverse complement strand
CTTCGCCGCCAGCCGGTCGTAGAAGCCGGGCGCCTCGGTGAGCGCGAGCGTCGCGAGCCCCGCGGCGACCGCGACGGGATTGCCCGACAGCGTCCCCGCCTGGTAGACGGGGCCGAGCGGCGCGATCTTCTGCATGATGTCGCGCCTTCCGCCGAACGCGCCGACCGGCATGCCGCCGCCGATCACCTTGCCCAGCGTCGTCAGGTCGGGCGTGATGCCGGTGAGGCCCTGCACGCCGCGCGGATGCACGCGGAAGCCGGTCATCACTTCGTCGAAGATCAGCACCGCGCCGTGGCGGTCGCAGGTGGTGCGCAGCGCGACGAGCCATTCGCGCGACGGAACGACGAGGTTCATGTTTCCGGCGATCGGCTCGACGATGATGCCGGCGATCGCGTGCGCTTCCGCGCGGAACGCCTCCTCGAGCGCGTCGACGTCGTTGTACGGCAGCACGACGGTCTGGTTCGCGATCTCGGGCGGCACGCCCGCCGACGACGGCTGGCCGAACGTCAGCGCGCCCGAGCCCGCCTTCACGAGCAGGCTGTCGCCATGACCGTGGTAGCAGCCCTCGAACTTGACGATCTTCGGGCGCCCCGTGAAGCCGCGCGCGAGGCGCAGCGCCGACATCGTCGCCTCGGTTCCCGACGACACCAGGCGCACGAGCTCGATCGACGGCAGCCGGCGAACGAGCGTCTCGGCCATCTCGATCTCGATCTCGGTCGGCGCGCCGAACGACAACCCGCGCGTCGCGGCGTCCTGCACCGCGCGCACGACGTCGGGATGCGCGTGGCCGACGATCGCCGGCCCCCACGAGCCGACGTAGTCGACGAATCGCCTGCCGTCCGCGTCCCACGCGTACGGCCCCTCGCCGCGGGTGAAGAAGCGCGGCGTGCCGCCGACGGAGCGGAACGCGCGGACCGGCGAGTTGACGCCGGCGGGAATCGTGCGCTGGGCACGCTCGAACAGTTCGTCGTTTCGGGTCATGGCAATCCGTGTCGTCTCTCGTCTTGTCGCATCGTAGCGCCGCCGGCGGCTCAGGCGACGCCGCGCGGCCGCGCCGCGGAGGGTTCCCGGCCGCCGCGGTCGAGCAGGATACGCAGGCTCTCGCGCAGACTCGGCTCGTCGGGCAGGCGCGCGATGCCCGCCTCCAGCACCTGCCTGGCGGCCGCGGGGTCGCCGGCGCGGAACGCGAGCTCCGCGTAGCGTGTGATCGGCTCGGGGTCGAACGGGTCGGCGATGTGCGCGTCGTTCCAGAGCGAGGCGCTCGCGGCGAGGTCGCCGCGCTCGGCTGCCGCGAGCGCGGCGTCCATGCGCGCACGCTGCGCGGCACCCAGCCGGTCCCGGTCGTCGCGGTAGCGACCGCGGATCGTCGCCGAGTCCTGCGCCAGCCGCGGATCGGCATCCGCGCGGCCGTGGGCGTGGATTCCGGACTCCGACAGGTAGGTCCGGTAGATCGCGGTGCACTGCGGGCTGTGGACGAAGGGCGTGAGCCGCGCCGCCGCGAGCCAGAAGTCCCAGTCCTCGAAGTACTCGAGACCCTCGTCGACGCGCAGGCCGCGCTCGCGCACGAGCGACGCGTCGAACAGCGCGGCGTGCGGCGGGAACAGGTTCTGCCTGCACAGAAGCAGGTGGCTGAACGGCGGCGCGTGCCCGCCCCAGCGCTGGTCGGGCGAAACGCGCGCCTCCCAGTCGCTGTAGGCCAGTCGCGCGCCGGGATTGGCCGCGAGCGCCTGCGCGAGGTGGGCGAGGTGGCCGGGCAGCAGCAGGTCGTCGTCGTCGAGGATCAGCAGCAGGTCGCCGCGAGCGGCGGCGAGTCCGGCGTTCGCCGCCCGGGAGCGCGGCAGGCGTTCGCCCGTGGACACGACGCGAACCGGCACGCCGCCTGCGGCCGGCGGAGCGAGGCCATTGCCCGCGGCATCGACGACGATCCATTCGAACGGCGCGAGCGACTGCGCCGCGACGCTCGCGCCCGCTTCCGCCAGACAGTCGCGCCCGAGCGTGCGCGTGATCACGGAGATGCGCGGCGCCTCCGGGCGCGACGCCGCGTTGCCCTGGACGACCGCGTTCACCGCGCCGCCCCGTGTCTGGCGATCGCACGATCGACGGTCGCGAGGTTCCGCAACAGCGTCGGCTCGCCGGGCATGCGGGCGAGCGCCTCCGCGATCGCCCGGCGGCCCTCGGACCACGCGCCGGCGGCGCACGCCGTCTCGGCCTCGCGCAGCACGACGTCGATGTCGTAGGGGTCGATGCGTCCGGCTTCCCGCCAGGCCGCGAGTGCGCGGCCGCTGTCGCCCGAGTCCCGCGCCGAGCGCGCGTCGGCCTTCAATTCGTCGACGCGACGCTGGTACCGCTCCCGCAGCGCGGAGAGCCGGCGCGACACCTCCTCGCGATCGCGCCGGATGCGGGGGTCGCCGGCATGGGGTCCCGTGCCCGTCACGCCGGACTCCGACAGGTTCGCGCGGTAGACGGCGGTGATGCCGGGGACGCGGAGGAAGTCGGTGTGCTCGGCGACCTGGCGCCAGAAGTCCCAGTCCTCGAAGTAGTCGAGCGACTCGTCGACCGCGCATCCGTGCTCGCGCACCAGCCGCGCCGAGAACAGCGCCGCCATCGGCGGGAACAGGTTGTCCTTCGCGAGCAGCAGCGGCGAGTACGGCACGTCGAACACGTGCGCGCGCTCGCCGTCGGCGAGCCACATCTCGACGTCGGCGTAGTCGAGCAGATAGCCGGGCGCCGCGACGTCGGCGTACGCGATGCGGTGGCCCGGCTCCGCGGCGACGGCCTCGACCAGCCGCCCGACGTGCTCGGGACGGATCAGGTCGTCGTCGTCGAAGAGCATCAGCCACTCTCCCTGCGCCGCCCGCATCCCGGCATTCGCGGCGGCGCCGCGCAGCAGCCGCCCGCCGGTCGACACGACGCGCACCGGCACGTCGCCGGCGGTCGGCGGCACGAGGCCGCTCCCCGCCGCGTCGACGACCACCCATTCGAGCGGACGCCAGGTCTGCGCGGCGACGCAGGCCGCCGCCTCGGCGAGCGTCGGCCGCCCCAGCGTGCGCGTGACGATCGACACGAGCGCGTTTGCGGGAACCTTCCCCGGACTTGCCGCCCTCGCGGCGTCGCGCGCCGCGAAAGCGGCGGAAATGCGACGGGACGTCGCGGTCACGTCGCGCGGATCGTCGTGCGCGAACACCGCGCCGATCACCGCGACCGCGTCGACGCCGGCGTCGACGAGCGCGCGAACGTTTCCGGCGTCGATGCCGCCGATCGCGACGACCGGGACGCCGAGCGCGCGCGCGCGCGGCACCAGGTCGAGCTCCGCACGCCGGGCGTTCGGCTTCGTGCCCGACTCGAAGAAGCTTCCGAACGCGACATAGTCCGCGCCCTCCGCGACCGCATCGACGGCGCGCGGCAGCGCGTTGTAGCAGGAGGCGCCGACGATCCGCGACGGGCCGGCGACCGCGCGGGCCGCCGCGACGCCGCCGTCCTCCTCGCCGACGTGCACGCCGTCCGCGTCCACGCTCGCCGCGAGCGCGGCATCGTCGTTCACGATCGAGAGCGCGCCGCGTTCCCGGCACAGCGCGACGATCGCGCGCGCCTGCGCCTCGCGCAGCGCGACGGACGCCGTCTTGTGCCGGTACTGGATCGCGCGCGCTCCGCCGTCGATCGCGTCCGCGCACTTCGCGACGAGCGCGGCGGTGTCGTCCATGTCGGGCGTCACCGCGTAGAGCCCCGAGAGCCGCGCGACGCGCGCGGCGCGGGCGTCAGTGACTGCCACGGGCGTCGGCGGGGCGCGGCGGCTCCGCCTCGTCGCCGCGCGCGTCGCTCTCCTCGCGCGCCCAGAACAGCCGGTCGGGAAGGAAATGCCCCATGCCCGGCCGGTAGGCCTTGCGCAGCGCGTTCCACGTGTAGTCCTGCGCCTCGCGAACGGCGTCGGAGAGCTCGAGCCCGTTCGCGAGCATCGCGGCGATGGCGGAAGCGAGCGTGCCGCCGGCGCCGTTGAACGGGCCCGGCAGGCGCGCCCAGGTGTCGGTGCGCACCACGCCGCCTTTGCCGTAGAGCGTGTTCACGATCTCCCGCGTCGCCTCGTGCGTGCCGGTCACGAGCACGAACTCGCAGCCGGCCGAGACGAGCCGCTCGGCGCAGTCGTCGGCGGACGGATCGTCGTCGTCCTCCTGCTCGGCGAGCAGGCGGAGCTCGTGGCCGTTGGGCGTCGCGATCGTCGTCTGCGGGAGCAGCAGGTCGCGCAGCGCGTGGGTCATCGCTTCGGTCGCGTGCGTGTCGCCGCGCCCGGCCGACAGGACCGGATCGAGGATCAGCGGCACGTCGGGGTAGTCGGCGAGGATCTCGGCGATCGCGGCGATGTTCTCGACACTGCCGAGCGCGCCGATCTTGAACGCGTCGACCGGCATGTCCTCGAGGAGGCAGCGCGCCTGGTCGGCCACCCATTCCGCCTCCATCGGCAGCACGGCCTCGACGCCGGTCGTGTCCTGCACCGTGATCGCGGTGAGGACCGACAGCGGATGGCAGCCCATGCTCGCGAGCGTGAGCAGGTCGGCCTGCATTCCCGCGCCGCCCGACGGATCGGAGGCCGCGAAGGTCAGCACCACGGGCGGGGCGCCGTGAACGGGTTCGCTCGACATCGTCGGACGGAAGGGAGGGCGCGCGGTGCGACCTGCGTAGGGATGCGCATCATGGTACCCGATGCGTGCCGCCGGACCGGCGAGGGGCTTACGGCTACGGTGCCCCGTAAAAGGGATCCGGCCCGGCTTTCCGAAGCAGGCGCGGAGCAGGGTCCGACCCTGCTTCCCGGAAATAGGGTCTGACCCTACTTACTGGTGGGCATGCGCTCATTGGAAATGGGGTCTGACCCTACTTACTGGTAGGCATGCATTCAATGGAAATGGGGTCTGACCCTACTTATTGGGGTCTGACCCTACTTATTGCGGAATT
>JAKLIE010000197.1 GCA_022709775.1 Pseudomonadota bacterium | reverse complement strand
TCCTCGGCGGCGCCCAGCGCGCCCCAGGCGATGCCGTAGCGCGCGCTGTTGAGGCAAGTGAACGGCCCCTTGAGGCCCCGGACGTCGGGGAACGCGTTTTCGTCCGGGCAGAACACGCCGTCCATCACGATTTCGCCGGTGATGGACGCGCGCAAGCCCACCTTCCCGTGGATCGCCGGCGCCGAGAGCCCCTTCGCCCCCTTGTCGAGCACGAAGCCGCGGATCTCGCCCGCATCGTCCTTCGCCCAGACGACGAACACGTCCGCGATCGGGCTGTTCGTGATCCACATCTTCGAGCCGGTGAGCGACCATCCGCCGTCGACCTTGCGGGCGCGCGTGACCATGCTGCCGGGATCGGAGCCGTGGTTGGGCTCGGTCAGTCCGAAGCAGCCGACCCATTCGCCGGTAGCTAGCTTCGGCAGGTACTTGCGGCGCGTCGCCTCGTTGCCGAACTCGAAGATCGGCACCATCACGAGCGAGCTCTGGACGCTCATCATCGACCGGTAGCCCGAATCGACGCGTTCCACCTCGCGCGCGACGAGGCCGTAGCTCACGTAGTTGAGCCCGGGACCGCCGTACTCGGGCGGAATCGTGGGCCCCAGCAGTCCGACCTCGCCCATCTCGCGGAAGATCGCCGGGTCGGTCGTCTCGTGCCGGAACGCCTCGACGATGCGCGGCGCCAGGCGCTCCTGGCAGTAGCTCGCCGCGGCGTCGCGGATCATCCGCTCTTCCTCGGTGAGCTGGGTGTCGAGCAGGAGCGGATCGTCCCGGTGGAAGCTGACCTTCGTGTTCGCGGCACGCATTTGACGGATCCTCACAGGCCGCGGGGCCGGCGGCAGCGGCGCTCCGTCCCGGAGCAGTGGATTTGGATGTTAGGGGGAATGCCGGGGCGCCGCAAACGACTTATCGGCATTGATTTGTGCATAATTCGCACTTCGAGAACTCCCGTTGACGCGATGCGACGCAAGATCCCCTCGACGGCGGCGCTGGCCGCGTTCGAATCGGCGGCCCGGCACCAGAGCTTCACCCGGGCCGCGACCGAGCTCGCGATCACGCAAAGCGCGGTATGCCGCCAGATCGCCACGCTCGAGTCGTTCCTCGGCGTGAAGCTCTTCCGCCGTTCGCGGCGTGGAGTGCTGCTGACCGAGGCGGGCGAACGGTACGGGCGGGCGGTGCGGACGCGGCTCGACGAGGTCGAGCGCGACACGATCGAGCTGATGGCGCGCGGCGGGGCCGGCGGCGCGCTCGAGCTCGCCGTGGTGCCGACGTTCGCGACGCGCTGGCTCCTGCCGCGGCTGGCGGCGTTCCAGCGCGTCGCGCCCGGCATCACCGTGCACCTCACCTCGCGGACGCGTCCGTTCCTGTTCGACGACACCGCGTTCGACGCCGCGATCTGCGCGGGCCCGGCGGGTTGGCCCGGCACCGAGTCGCTCTTCCTGATGCACGAGACGCTGATCGTCGTCGGCCACCCGTCGCTCGCGGCGAAGGGACCGCTCGCGCCCGCGAGGATCGCGGGGCTGCCGCTGCTGCAGCAGAGCACGCGGCCCTACATGTGGCGCCAGTGGTTCGAATCGCTCGGCATGCCGGTCGCGCGCGATATGTCCGGCCCGCGGATGGAGCTGTTCTCGATGCTGTCCGAGGCGGCCGCCGACGGGCTCGGCGTCGCGCTGGTTCCGCCGTTCCTCGTCGAGCACGACCTGGCGCAGGGACGCCTCGCGCGGCTCGTCGACCACGAGTTCCGGTCGGATCGGTCGTATTACCTGATCTACCCGGAACGCAAGTCCGAGAACCCCGGGCTCGCGACGTTCCGGGACTGGCTCGACGGCGAGGCACGGCGATACCGGACCGCCTCGGGACTGGGGTGACGGTGCGCCTTTTCAGTGGGTTCGAACGGCCCGCAGCCGCGCGACCTCCGCCTCGAGGCCCGTCCACGCCGGCTTCGCCGGCGCGTAGCGCTCGCGCATGTACGCCGCGAGCTCGCCGATCTGGCGATCGCTCATCGCGTCGCGAAACGAGGGCATGAACCCCAGCTCGCGCACGGCCGGCTCGGCGATCCCGTCCAGGACGACGCGGATCAGATTGTCGGGTCGAGCGCTGTGCAGACTGCTGTGGAGCGCGAGCGGCAGGTTGCGTCCGAGCAGCACGGGTCCGGCGCCGTCGTGGTGGCAGGCGCCGCACGCGCCCTCGAAGAGCCGTTGCGCCGGACCGCGGATCGTCGCGGCGGTCGCGACGCTCGCCTCCACCGCCGCGCGGGCGGCGGCGGCCGCCGCCTCGTCCGACACCGGTGTCCCGAGCGAGGCGAGGTAGACCGCCATCGCGCGCACGTCGGATGCGGGCAGCGTCGCGAGCTCGCGGACGATGGGTGCCATCGGCCCCGCGACGCTCCCGTGGTGACGCGTGTGGCCCTCGCGCAGGTAGCGCTCGAGCTCGTCGACCGTCCACGGCACCGGCGCATGCGTGAGCGACGCGAGCGGCGGCGCCTCCCAGCCGTCGACGATCGCGCCGGCGAGGTAGGCATCGCCCTGCCGCTCGGCCCCCATCGCGTTGCGCGGCGTGTGGCACGCGCCGCAATGGCCGGCGCCCTCGACCAGGTACGCCCCGCGGTTCCACTCGGCGGAACGCGCCGGGTCCGGCGCCATCGGTCCCGGATCCAGGTGAAGCGCGTTCCACAGCGCCATGCCGGAGCGCAGGCTGTACGGAAACGCGAGCGACGTCGCGGGGACGTCGTTCTTCACGGCCGGCTGCGACATCAGGTATGCGTACAGCGCGAGCATGTCGTCGGCGGAGAGCCGGGTGAACGACGTGTACGGGAATGCCGGGTACAGGTGGCGCCCGTCGCGCGAGATCCCTTCGCGCATCGCGCGCTCGAACGCGGCGTACGACCAGCGCCCGATGCCGGTGTCGGGGTCGGGCGTCAGGTTGGTCGTGACGATCGTTCCGAACGGCGTCTCGATCGCCCGCCCGCCGGCGTTCGCCACGCCGCCGGGCGCCGTGTGGCAGACCACGCAGTCCCCCGCGGCCGCGACCTGGCGGCCGCGTTCGAGCGCCGCAGCGGCGAATAGCGAGGGGTCCGGCGGACCGACGGGCGCGATGATCGGTCGCTGCCCCAGCATCGCCCCGACCATGCCGACCAGCCCGGCGGCGAGCGCGCCGGCGACGCCCCACCAGCGTCGTCGCCGCGTCGGCGCGTCGACCGCCGGCCGGCGTTCACGGCGCGGCGGCTCGACCGCGACGGGGCGGCGGATCGGAGTCACGCCCAGGCCCTCGCGCACGACCTCCGGCGTGAACGGCGGCTGACGGAAGCGCACCCCGGTCGCGTCGAAGATCGCGTTCGCGATCGCCGCGGTGCCGGGGACCGACGACGACTCGCCCGCCCCGAGCGGCGGCTCGCCGGGTCGCGGCATCGAAACGACCTCGATCACCGGCACCTCGCGGAACGACAGGATCGGGTAGGCGCCCCATTCGCGCGGCTCGGGCAGGCCCTTCGCATCGACCGTGACGCGCTCCTTGAGCGCGCGGCTGGTCGTCTGCACGACGTTGCCGTGAACCTGGTGCTCGACCCCGGCGGGATTGACCACCATTCCCGCGTCGTGGCCGACGACCACCCGGCTCACGTGCACCTCGCCGGTCAGGCGGTTCACCTCGACGTCGGCGACCCATGCCGACCACGCGGCGCCGAAGCCGGGAAAGCGACTGTGCACGTAACGGGCATAGGCGAACCCCCGCCCCTTGAGCAGGTCGCCCTCGCGCCCCTGCCCCTGCGGCGCCGTGTGCGGCATCCATCCGGCGCGCTCGGCGGTGGCCCTCACGAGCTCGATCGCCCGCTCGTCCTTCATGTGGCGCAACCGGAACTCGACCGGGTCGGCGCCTGCCGCGGTCGCGAGCTCGTCGACGTACGACTCGTGGGCGAACGAATTCGGCAGTGCCGACACGCCGCGCAGCCAGGACGCCCGGAGGATCGGAGCCATGTCGTGCGCGGCCACGCGCATCGCCGGGTACTCGTAGGGCGGGATCGCCGTGCGGTCGCCCATCTCGAAGGCGACGGCGCGCGGCTCGATCGTGCGCGTGAGCAGGAGCGCGAGCGTCGGCGAGGCGTTCGACGGATAGGAGGTCTCGAAGTCGTAGGCCGCCGCGTTGCCGTCGGCGTCCAGGCCTCCGCGGACGCGCATCAGCTGCGCCGCGCCCTTGGGCTCCCAGGCGTGCTCCTGCTCCCGCGTGAGCTGCACGCGCACCGGGCGGCCCACCGCGCGCGAAAGCAGCAGCGCGTCGGCGGACACGTCGTCGGCGCAGTTGCGGCCGTAGCAGCCCGAGGCCTCGAGCCTGACCACCTCGACCGCGGCATCCGGCCATCCGAGCAGCAGCGCGAGGTCCGCGCGCAGTACGTGAGGGTTCTGCGAGCCGGTCCACACGGTCGCGCGGTCGGAACGGCAGTCCGCGACCGCGCAGGCCGGCCCGATCGACGCGTGCAGCTGGTACGGCCACACGTAGGTACGCGGCATCGGGACGGAGCACCCGGCGATCGCCGCGTCGACGTCGCCGCGCTCCGCGAGGACCCGGCGCATCGACGGGTTCGCCGAGATCGCGTGCTCGAGGTCGTCGATTCCCGCGATGCCCGGCGACGGCTTCCAGTGCACGACGAGCGCGCGCATCGCCGCGTCCGCCTGCTCCTCGCGCTCGGCGACCACGCCGACGAAGTCGCGGATCGCGACGACCGCGACGATGCCCGGAAGATGCGCGACCGACGACTCGTCTACCGACACGAGCGAGCTGCCGACGAACTCGCCCGCGTCGAGTCCGACGTACGGCGGCCGCACGACGCGACCGTGGAGCATGCCGGGCACGCGCACGTCGTGGACGTAGACGTCGCCGCCGGTGGCCTTGGCCGGGATGTCGACGCGCGGCACGGAGCGTCCGACCAGCCGGTGCTCGGCGGGCGACTTGACGCGCGTGC
>JAKLIE010000196.1 GCA_022709775.1 Pseudomonadota bacterium | reverse complement strand
CCTCGGCGGGCCGGCGTCGGGATCGCCTGATTGCTGCCGCCCGGGGCGTTGTTGACCGCCTGGACGGATCCCGCGGGCACGCCCGTCGCGGGCCCCGTCGCGGCCGTCCCGCCGTCAGGCGCGGCCTTCGGCGGTGGCACCTCGCAGTCGGCCTCGCGCATCTGCCTGCGAATCGCCTGCTCCTCTCCCTTCAGCCGCGCGACGTCGCCCTCGAGGCCCGAGTTGTTGCCGAGCGCGAACAGCACCGGCCAGAACAGGATGACGCCGACGCCGGTGACCACCGCGTCCTGATTCGCCTTGTCGTTGAGCTTGGCGGACTGCACGCGCAGCGCGTCCTGCACTTCGTCGAGCTCGCGCGACAGGCTCTTGCAGGTCCGGTCGGCGTAGCGGCTCGACGACACGCTGCTCGCGACGACGTTGTCGGGGCGCGTCGCACATCCGGGCAGAATCACCGCGGCGACGGTCAGTGCCGCAACGGTCCTCTTCACGGTCATCGTCATGATGGCTCCCTCCATCGCGTGTGATGGAGCCATGGTGCGCGGAGGCCCGGCTCATGGCGTGAGCCAGCCTGGACCGTTCGTCGGCACGCGGCCTCGCGGCGAGGCGCGGTCTGTCGGACGATCTTCGCGATGCGAGGGTCGGGGGCGAAAACCTTCCCGCGGGCGCGCCGATCCTGGCGCGTCCGTCCGGCGGCGCCGCCCCCCGCGCGTCAGTACGCCTCGTCCGCCCCGTGTGCGGCGTGCGCCGCCGCGGCCGACCCGGCCCACTCGTCGATCATGACGCGCGTCAGCGCCCGCACGTCACGACCCTGCGCAGCGTTGGCGAACAGGTGCAGCACCGCGCGGCGCAGATGTCGCGACAGCGGAGCGGCCGCATCGTCGGCCCACGTCGCGACGGCCTCGAGGTACGCCTCGACGACCTCGCACTCGTCGTGTCCGGCCGCGATCGCGGCGCGCAGCATTTCCGCGAGATCGCGGGGCAGGCCCATGCGGACCAGAGCGTCGACGGTGCGCGGAAGTCCGTGAGGTCCGGCGAGCTCCAGCGCGTGGATGAGGGCCGCGAGCGGTCGCGGTGTCGAGGGTGCGGACACGTGAAGCACCTCCGGTCGCGCCTGCTTGGCGACGAAGCCGCGATCGTGCGGCGCCTCCACGCCGTCAAAGTCACAGGCCACCATGCTTTCGGCGCAATCCAGACATTCGAGCGACGCGAAGTCGACGGACTGGACGGCGTTGCGGACGCTTCCCATCCCATGCCACCCCGCCGCGTGCATCTGCGCGACGTGCGCGAGCTTCGGCAGGTCCGTGGCCTTCTCGCCCGCCGCGCGCTCGTGGACGACGATCAGGTTCGTCCTCGCGGTGAGCAGCCCGTACTCGAGGGCGAGCCGGAGCTTCTCCTCCTCGGCGGCGTTCTCGATCCGCCGCGCAGCCGCGATGCGCGCGAGCGTCCGGTCCCCGACGACCTCCGCGCCGAACTGCGCGGCGGCCGTGAGGGGCGGTGTTCCGTCCTTTGCGCGGAGCGCGAGCGCGACCGTCCCCAATGGCGCCGCATCGAAACCGGCGAACGCGTGGATCGTCTCGCCGCCGAAGAGCCCGGACGGCAGCGGCGTCGACCACGCGGGCGCGGCGGGCCACGCGACGTCGGCGCGCTCGACGCGAGGCGCCCGAAGCCGGGCGAACATGCGCAGGATCGCCGCTTCCGCATCCTCGTTCGGCGCGACGAACTCGCACGCGCCGCCGGTGGCTTCCGCGAGCCGGCGCAGGACGCCCTCGGCCGGCGCGCTGCCGATCGCGACGGCGAACACGCGCTGGCGCGCACCCCGCGCCTCGGCGATCAGATGGTCGGCGTCCCACACCTCGCCGTCGGTCAGGAGCAGGACATCGGACGCCCCGTCGCGCCCGCCGATCGCGAAGACCTGCTGGAGCGCCGCCGTCATCTCGGTACCGCCGAGGTCCGCGTCCATCCGTCCGATGCGCTCGGCCGCGTCGCGCACGCCGTGCTCGTCCCCCGCGACGAGGCCGCGCGTCTCGTGGACCGCGTGACTGCCGAAGCGCGAGAACGAGAACCGGTCGGCGGGCTCGAGGCTCGCGAGGATGCGATGCAGCGCGCGGCGGGCCGCTTCGATGCTGTCCCCGCCCATCGAGCCGGAGCAGTCGACGAGCAGCTTCAGCGTCAGCGGAAGCGCGGCTGCATCGCGCGGGATGTCGGCGCAGAAGCTCGCGAGCGCGACGTACCGGTCCCCGTCCTTCGCGACGACGGCGAGCGATCGCCCCGACAAGCCTCCCACCGCCAGCACGAAATCCCGGTCGAGGAAGGCGCCGCGAGCGAGTGCGACGTGCATGCCTTTCGCGGTCGCCTTGGTCGCGATCGCATGGGACGGCGAAGCAATGGTCCCCTGCGCGATCTCGCCCTCCAGGTCGATGGACAACGAGAACGGGTAGGCGACCGCGAGGTCGTTCGTCGGGATTTGGTGCGGCGCGAGGCCGGCGGCCGTCGGATCGCCGTACCGGGGCGCGATGACCGTCGGGATCGCCAGGCGCACGCTGCCGTGCTCGAACCGCAGCAGTTGCACGTAGCGGTAGCGGATCGTCGCCGACTCGCCCGCCATCAGGTTGCCGAGGTTGAGCGTGCACAGGCCGTCGCCGGCACGCTCGAGCATGATCGCCGTGTCGCCCTTGTCGATCGCCTGCTCGTAGTCGCGCTCGGCCTGCTTCTTCTCGACGACGGTCGCGACGAGCCTGCGCTCGCCCAGCGTGGTCTCGAGGTCGAGGAGCACTGCCTCGACCGGCAGCGGGAACGTGTAGACCGCCTCGACGTTCGTGTCGTGCGGGTTGCGGTAGCGCTGTTCGACGGCGAGCTCGAACAGCAGTCCGCGCACGTGGCCGCGCGCATCGACGCCTTCGAGCGCCATCGTCTCGCCGGTGGTGGACCGCAGCGTCGCGGGTTGGTCTCTCATGGCTCGTTCCCCTTGTTCCTGATGTTTCGGTAGAGCGCCATCACGCCGTTGAAGAGCTCGCGGGTCTCGTCGGGAGAGAGCCCCGCGCGCCCCGCCTCCATCGAAAGCTCGAGGCCGTCCGCGATCACGAGATGGCTCCACAGCTCGACCGTGCCCGCCGCACGCGGACGCGGCGGCACCGGGGGCGTCTCGCCCGACAGCAGCTCGCGGATCCGCTCCAGCGACACGCCGGCGTCCGACCACTTGCGAACCTGCAGCAACTGCTCGACGTGGCGCGTGCCGTAGCGCGCCGCCCTCGTTTCGCCATCGGGCCGGTCGACCAGGCCGAGCTGGATGTAGTACCGGACCGTCCGCTTGGGCAGGTCCACCAGCGCAGCCAGCTCGTCCAGCGGGTACGCCGGTCCGGTGTCGTCGGTTTTCATGCAGTCGATTATGACAGTTTGACTGTCGTAATCAAGACCGTTCGTCGGCCGGGGAGACGGAATCCTGCGCCGGCGGGGGGATCAAGGCGTGAGCCCGGGTCCGGATCTTCGCCGGCCATGGCACGCCGACCGGACGACCGCCTGCCGCAACGCGGGGCCGGCAAACGCTTCGAACGTCGCGCCCACGTCCGCGCGCGATCGGGAGCGGGACGACGCCTCGGAGCCTGCTTCCGCCGATCGCCCCTCTCCGGGCCGGCATCCGGAGACAGGTACCATCGCGGACTTTCATCCTCGATTCGTGCCGGAGACGCGCCCCATGAAACGCACCGACCTCGAGAAGCACCAGGGCAAGAAGATCGTCGGCGCGATGAAGCGCGAACCGACCGCCGATCGCTACGGCGCGGGCGCGGACGCGCATGTCGGCAAGCGCGAGCAGCGCGAGAAGGAGAAGGCGGCGGGGCTCGTGCCGTTCGCGGTCAAGCTGCCGCAGGACCTCGTTGCGTCCATGCAGGCGCTCGCGAAGGAGCGTGGCGCGACGCTGAACGAGGTCGCGGAGTCGCTGCTGCGGAAAGCCCTCGAAAAGTAGGGTCAGACCCTACATACGCGGAACGCAGGGTCGGATCCTGCATCGCACGCGTTTGCCGCGATGCGGAGGATCGGACGCTGCGCTGCCGACGCGGTTCTGCGGTCGATCGCCGGCGGCGGCCGGTCGAGTCCGATCCCCGTGCTTTCGCACGCCGTCGGGTCGCGTCCTACAGCGGAATCGGCGACGGCCGCCGGCTCCCGCTCCCGATCTTCGCGCGCGTGGGTCTACCATCGCGTTTTCGCCCTGGCGCGGAGATTGCCATGAGCAACGCGAGCCCGTCGGACCTCGAAGACTCCGAACCGGACCTGCGCGCGATTCCCGACGATCCGTACGAGCGCGAGGACCCGCGCTCCGGCCGATCGTCGTCGGGGTCGAAGGTGATCCTGCTGCTCGGGCTCGCGCTGCTCGCGGCGGGCGGCGGCTGGTACCTGTGGTCGACGTTCTTCGCGCCGACGCCCGCACCGGTCGTGGCCGAGGCGCCTCCTCCGCCGCCGCTGCCGGCCGCGCCCGCCGAGCCGGCGATCCAGCACCCGATCGACACGGGTGCGGCCACCGAGCCGCTGCCCGCGCTCGCCGAGAGCGACAAGCCGCTCGCAGAAGGTCTCGCGGCCGCGATCGACCGCGACGCGATCGCACGCTGGCTGATCCCGCAGGACCTCGTCCGACGCGTCGTCGCGACCGTCGACAACCTGCCGCGCAAGACCTATGCGCAGCGCCTGTCGCCGCTGAAGCCGGTGCCCGGCAAGTTCACGGTCGCCGGCGCGGACGCGCAGATGGCGATCGCGCCGCAGAACGCGGCGCGCTATGCGCCGCTCGTGCGCGCGCTCGAAGCCGTGAATGCCGAGAAGCTCGTCGCGCTCTACGTGCGCTTCTATCCGCTGTTCCAGGAGGCGTACCGCGAGCAGGGCTACCCGAACGCGTATTTCAACGACCGGCTCGTGCAGGCGCTCGACATGCTGATCGCGACGCGAGAGGCGCCCGGCCAGCTCGCG
>JAKLIE010000195.1 GCA_022709775.1 Pseudomonadota bacterium | reverse complement strand
ACCAGCGGGGATTCGCGACCAGCACCGTCTTTGCGTCGGGCTCGCGCGACTTCAGCATGAACGGCCCGGTCCCGTTGGTGTTGCGCGCCGCGTGGTTCTCCTCCTTCGCCGCGAAGTTCTGCGGGTTGACCGCGTTGTTCTTCACCGACCACGCCTTGTTCATGATCTTGGCGTCGACGAACTGCCGCAGCAGCACCGGGTTCGGGCCGTCCGTGACGACGTCGACCGTGTAGTCGTCCACTTTCGCGACCGACCTCACGCCCTGCGCGTAGACCTTCATGTTCGAGGCCGGCTTCATGATGCGCTCGAACGAGAACACGACGTCGTCGGCGGTGAACGGCGCGCCGTCGTGGAACAGGACGTTGCGGCGCAGCACGAAGCGCCAGGTCGACGGATCGACCCGCGTCCACGACGTGGCGAGCGCCGGCTCGGGGACGAACTGCTTGTTGTAGCGGACGAGGCCTTCGTAGACGTAGTCGGAGAACGTGTTGTTGAGGCTCTCGTTCTGCGCCATCGGGTCGAACGTCAGGATGTCGCCCTGGCTCGCCCATCGCAGCGTCTTCGCCGGGACCGGGGCGGCGGCAAGGGCCAGGGCGGCGGCCGCGACGAGTGCGGGGACCAGCGGATGGCGCATCGTTCGGCTCCTCGGAAACGCAGCGGGCGTCGGGTGCGAAGGCCGGCGCATGATGCCCGAAACGCGTCCCGGCCTCAACGCGACGCCTTCGCGCGTGCGGCACGCGTCGCGTACAGGCAGATGCCCGCGGCGACGGAGACGTTGAGGCTCTCGACCGCGCCGGACAGCGGGATGCCGACGATGCGGTCGCAGGACTCGCGCGTGAGCCGCCGCAGCCCCTGCCCTTCGGCCCCCAGCACCCAGGCGACCGGTCCGTCGAGGTCCGCGTCGACGAGGCTCTCTCCGCCGGCGTCGGCGCCCAGCACCCAGACGCCCCGCTCCTTCATCGCCGCGATCGCGCGCGCGAGGTTGGTCACCGCGATCACCGGCACCGTGTCGGCCGCGCCGCTCGCGGCCTTCGCCACCGTCGCGTTCACTCCGACCGCGCGGTCCTTGGGCACGATCACCGCCTGCGCGCCGAATGCGTCGGCGCTGCGCAGGCACGCCCCGAGGTTGTGCGGATCGGTCACTCCGTCGAGCACGAGCAACAGCGCCGGTTCGGCGAGGCCGTCCAGGACGTCGTCGAGCGTGACGTGCGGAAGCGCCTCGTCGACCAGCGCGACGACACCCTGGTGACGCGCGTTGCCCGCGAGCTCGCGCAGCCGGGCGTCGTCGACGACGTGCACCGCCACCCCCGCCGCGGTCGCCCGCGACGCGAGCTCGCGCATCCGGGCGTCGTGACGCGCCGACGCCGCATAGACCCCCTGGACGCTGGACGGATGCGTGCGCAGCCGGGCGGTGACGGCATGAAAGCCGTAGAGCATGCGTGAAGGCACGGGGATCGCGGCGCGGGATCGGGGGCCGGTGGCGAGGTCGGGGCGTGCTAGTGTAGCCGCCTCCGCCTTCCGCTGCGCCGCGATGATCGCCGACGCCCGCCAGTTCCTCGAGACGCTGTTCCTCGCGGTCGCCGCGATCCTGCCGATCGTCAATCCGCTCGCCGGCGCGCCGGTCTTCCTGGTCAAGACGTCCGACCTCACGCCCGAGGAGCGGCGGACCGTCGCGCTGCGCGTCGCGCGCTACGGCTACGCGTTGCTGCTCGCGTCGGCGTTCGTCGGCGCCTACGTGCTGGACTTCTTCGGCGTCTCGATCCCGGTCGTGCAGGTCGCGGGCGGGCTCGTCGTGAGCGCGCTCGGTTGGGCGCAGCTCTGGGAGGACGACATGACCGCCCAGACTGCGCGTGACGCCGCGTCGGTGCGCACGCCCGACGACCTGCGCAGCCGCGCGTTCTACCCGCTGACGATGCCGCTCACCGTGGGACCCGGCTCGATCTCGGTGGCGATCACGCTCGGCGCGAACCCGTCCGGCAACGCGCGGGCGCTGGTCGTGACGTTCGCCGCCCACGCCGTCGGGCTCGCCATTGTCGCTCTGGCGGTCTATCTGGTCTATGCGAAGGCCGACGTCGTGCTCGCCAGGCTCGGCCGGACCGGCGCGGTGATCCTCACGCGCCTGTCCGCCTTCATCCTGCTGTGCGTCGGCGTGCAGATCGTCTGGAACGGCGTCCGCGCGCTGCTCGCGACGATTTGATGCCCGGGCTGCGTCTCGGGGCTCCTCGCCTCTCCGATCCGGCCCGCGGCGTGCGAGCGGGAGCACGGACCATGCAGGGGGGGTTGCTTGGCGGGGGCACGCTTTTGGGCTAAAATGCGCGATTCGGTCGGCGCCACGGCCACGATGGGCGCCAAGCGACCGGCGAAAGGCTGTTGTAGCTCAGCTGGTAGAGCAACTGATTCGTAATCAGTAGGTCGGTGGTTCGAGTCCACTCAACAGCACCAATCCCCAGGGCCCGCCCCGCGCGGGCCTTTTCGCGCGTTCGCGCGCGAGCCGCGCTCGGTGCCGCGACCCTAGTCGTCGTCGCATCCGCGGCCCTCCTCCCTCCGGGCGACGCACGCGCCCAGGCGGTCGCACCCCACGGCGACGCGATCTATACGCCGATGCCGGGCCAGATCGGCAAGGACGTCATGTGGCTGGGCACGCCCGACGCGATGGTCGCGGCGATGCTCAAGGCCGCGCAGACCGGCCCCGCCGATTTCGTCGCGGACCTCGGCGCCGGCGACGGCCGCATCGCGATCGCCGCGGCGCGCGACTTCGGCGCGCGGGCGCTGGGCATCGAGTACGACCCGAAGATGGCGGCCCTCGCCACGCGCAACGCCGCCCGCTCCGGCGTCGGCGACCGCGTGCGGGTCGTCGAGGGCGACATCTTCAAGGAGGACTTCTCGCGCGCGAGCGTCGTGACGCTCTACCTGCTGCCCGAGCTCAACCTTCAGCTGCGCCCGACGATCCTGGCGATGGCGCCCGGCACGCGCGTGGTTTCCTACCAGTTCACGATGGCCGAGTGGGAGCCCGACCAGGTGATTCGCGGCGCGCCGTGGGAGGCCTACCTGTGGATCGTGCCTGCGACGGTCGCCGGTCGCTGGCGCATCGCCGACGGGGCGGGAAGCGAGGTCGCGACGATCCAGCTCGCGCAACAGTTCCAGAAGGTCGGCGGGACGATCGTCGTGGCGGGGGTGCCGCAGCCCGTCCTGGGCGCGACGCTCACGGGCCGCGAGCTGCGCTTCTCGTTCGTCGATCGCGACGGGGGCTTGCGCGCAGTGCGCTTCGACGTCGACGGCGATCGCGCGTCGGGCGAGTCGCGCCTGGGCGAGTACGCCGTCCGCTGGACCGCGCGGCGAGGCTGAGACCCCGCCGCGCGCTGCGCTTCAGATCGGCACGCCGCCGAACACCAGCGTGTGCGCGTCGAATCTTCAAGCGCTCGTCGACGCGCTCGCCCGGGCACACGGCAAACCGCTCCGCGACGATCCTGCGGCGGCAGAACGTGCGGCCGGCCTCCAGGTCGGCCGGGCGCTCCCGTCAGAGCAGCGCCGGCTCGTCCCTGCCCGCGAATTCCTGCAGCAAGTCCCGGGGGCGGCGCGGATCGCGCGAGGCGAGCTGCGCCGCGCAGCGTCGCCGGTACCGGGCCTCGTCGAACGACTTGAGCCACGGTCCGGTTGCGAGACGACGCCAGCCGGGGAAGCCGGCCGGCGTGCCTCGCGGCGGAAAGCGGGCGATCGAGATGCGGCCGGTGCCGGTGAATGCGAAGCAGGACGCGACCTTCATCGAGCCCCGCGACGCGATGGCCTCCCGAGCCTCAATTCGGCACGCATGCGAACACCCGCGTCTCCTTCTCTCCCTCGAAGATCCACCCCTGCCCGATCATCTCGTCGAACGTGAGCGCGCTCGTCGTGTAGCGATGGTTCGGCGCGCCGCCCAGGTTCCGGTTCCACAGCCGGTAGAGCGGACGCGCGCCCGGCGGGCAGCCGTGCGTCGCGGCGTCGGGCAGCGCGAGGCCGAAGGCGATCTTCTCGTACAACCATTTCGGATCGGCCTTCACGATGTCGCACTCGTTCGGGTACGGCGTGTAGAAGTGCGACGACAGCGGCGCGAAGCCGACGCCGAAGAAGCGGCAGACCGGAACGAAGCCCCTGCCGCGCGCGTCCGGGATGCCGACGCGGAAGCCCTCGCCGGTGCGCGCCCAGCCGTAGAACACGCCGGCGTCGAGGCCGGCGATCTCGTCCAGGTTCGACGAAACGAAGTAGTGGTTGAAGTCCCGGTGGTAGAACTCGATCGCGCGACTGTCGCCGTCGGGAACGCCGCCGGCAAGGTCGAGCGCGAACTGGCCGGCATCGGTCGACAGGAACAGCCGCTGCGCGTCGCGCGGATCGATCGTCACGGACTTCACCTCGCTCGCCGCTCCGCGCAAACCCGCATCGAGCGCGAGCCACGTGACGCCGCCGTTGGTCGTGCGGAACACGCCGCTGCCCTGCTGGACCGCGTACGCCGTGGTCGGGACGGCCCCATCCACGGCGATCGACGTGATCGCGCCCGTGCCGAGCCCGCTGCTGGCACTCTGCCACGTGCTTCCGCCGTCGGTGCTCCGGAGGATTGCGTATGGACTCGGAACCTTGTAGCCGAGATAGACGGTCGCGGCGGTCGATGGCGCGACTGCCACGGCGCTGATCGCGCCGCCGTAGGGCACTGTCGCGACCGGTGCGAGCGTGGCGCCCTGGTCGGTCGAGCGGAATAGCCCGATCGCGCTTGCGACCACGTCGGCGCCCACGTAGAGGACCGTGGGCGAAGTTCCCGATGCCGACGCCGACAGCGGAAGCGCAGGTACCTGCGCCCGCTGCGCAAAGCTTTCGCCGTCGTCGAAGGTTGCGAATACGCGCTCGCCCGTCACGTCGTCGACCTTTTGCAGGACGTAGACTTCGCCCGGCTGCGAACCGTCGACGATCGCGCGCGGCCGGCTCCCGAAACGCCC
>JAKLIE010000194.1 GCA_022709775.1 Pseudomonadota bacterium | reverse complement strand
GCCAGGGGCTGCCCGTGGTGTAGGTGACGGCGAAGCCGGTGACCGCGCCGATCAGCATCATCCCCTCGACGCCGAGGTTCAGCACGCCCGACTTCTCGGTGACGAGCTCGCCCAGCGCGGCGAACACGAGCGGCGTGCCCGCGGCGAGCGTCAGGATGAAGAGCTGCGCCAGCGTTTCCATCACGCCGTCCGCCGGACGGTCCGGGTCCGCCGCACCCGGTAGTGGATGAACACGTCCGCCGCGAGCAGGAAGAAGAGCAGCGTGCCCTGGAACAGCCCGGTCACGGCGGAGGGCAGGGCGAGGTTGAGCTGCGCCGACTCGCCGCCGAGGTAGAGCAGCGACATCAGCAGGCTCGCGAACACGATGCCGACCGGATGGAGGCGACCGACGAAGGCGACGATGATCGCCGCGAAACCGTAGCCCGGCGACACCGAGGGCTGGAGCTGGCCGAGCGGGCCCGCGACCTCGCCGACGCCGGCCAGGCCCGCGCAACCGCCGCCGATCAGCATCGCGAGCCATACGGTGCGCGGCGCCGAGATGCCCGCGTAGTGCGCGGCGGCCGGCGCGAGGCCCGCGACGCGCATCTGGTAGCCGGTGAAGCTCTTCTGCATGAACACCCAGCCTGCCGCGACGACCGCCAGCGCGATCGGGAAGCCGAGGTTGAGGCGTGTCCCTTCGAGCAGGACCGGGTAGAGCGCGCTCTCGCTGAACATCTTCGACTGCGGGAAGTTGAAGCCTTCGGGATCGCGCCACGCATCGTGCACGAGCAGCGACAGCACGAGCGTGGCGACGTAGACGAGCATCAGCGACGTGAGGATCTCGTTCGCGTTGAAGCGCGTGCGCAGCCACGCCGGGACCGCGGCCCAGGCGACGCCGCCCGCGACGCCGGCGACCAGCATCGCCGGAAGCACGAGCGGCGAGTCGACGCCGTGCAGCGCGAGCGCGACGCCCCCGCCGGCGATCGCGCCCATCGTGAGCTGTCCCTCGGCGCCGATGTTCCAGACGTTCGCGCGGTAGCCCGCGGCGAGCCCGGTCGCGATCAGCATCAGCGGCGACGCCTTGAGAAGGAGCTCGGCGACGCCGTAGAGCGAGTCGACCGGCTTCACGAAGAACGCGTGGAAGGCGGCGAACGGGTTCTTGCCCATCGCCGGGAACAGCAGGAATCCGATCGCGACCGTCGCCGCGACCGCGATGATCGGCGACGCCCACTTGTAGGTGCGCGACGGCTCGGGGCGGGCTTCGAGGCGGATCATCGCAGAGAGATCCAACCAAGGTCCGAGCAAACCGGGGTCAGATTTGAATCTGACCCCGGTGTTGGCGCGGTGTCGATTTCAGGCACCGATGGCTCCCGCCGGCGAGAACGTCCGCTCGGAGTGCGCGCCCGCGGCGATGAACGAGCCGGACATCAGGAGCCCGATCTCCTCGGCGTTGGTATCGCTCGTGGGGCGCGCCTCGGCCAGCCGGCCCTGCGCGATCACGGCGAGCCGGTCGCAGATCTCGAAGAGCTCGTCGAGCTCCTCGGAGACGACGAGCACTGCGACGCCCGCGTCGCGCAGGTCGATCAGCGCCTGCCGGATCTGCGCCGCCGCGCCGACGTCGACGCCCCACGTCGGCTGCGCCGCGATCATCACCTTCGGCTGCTGGCGGATCTCGCGGCCGACGATGAACTTCTGCAGGTTGCCCCCGGACAACGACCGCGCCGTCGCGTCCGGCCCGCCGGCCTTCACCCGAAACTCGGCGATCGTCCGCTCCGCGTACGCGCGCACCGCGTCCGCGCGAACGAAACGGCGGCGAACCAGGTCCTGCCGGTGTGCGGTCAGCAGCGCGTTCTCGGCGAGCGACATCTCGGGCACCGCTCCGCGGCCGAGGCGCTCCTCCGGCACGAACGCGAGGCCGAGCGCCCGCCGCTCCTCCGCATCGAGTCTGCCCGCTGCGGCCCCCATCAATCGCACGACGTCGGGATCGTCGACGGTCCGCTCGCCCGAGAGCGCCGCCATCAGCTCCTTCTGCCCGTTGCCCGACACGCCTGCGATGCCGACGATCTCTCCGGCGCGCACGGTCAGGCGGATCTCGTGGAGGGTCGTCCCGAAAGGGTCGTCCGCGGGCAGCGTGAGCCCGTCGACGACGAGCCGCGGCTCGCCGGCCCGGGCCTCGCGGTGTCCGGGATGCGGGAGGTCGCCGCCGATCATCATCCGCGCGAGAGACGCGGAAGACTCCTGCCGCGGGTCGCAGGTGCCGGTGACCTTGCCCGCCCGCAGCACGGTCGCGCGCGTGCACAGCGCGCGGATCTCGTCGAGCTTGTGGCTGATGTAGAGGATGCTGCAGCCTTCCGCGGAGAGCCGCCTGAGCGTCTCGAAGAGCTTCGAGACCGCCTGCGGCGTCAGGACCGACGTCGGCTCGTCCATGATCAGCAGTCTCGGATCCTGCAGCAGGCAGCGCACGATCTCGACGCGCTGGCGCTCGCCCACCGACATCGTGTGCACGTGACGATCCGGGTCCAGCGGCAGCCCGTATCGCACCGACACCTCGCGGATGCGCTCGGGCAGGTCGCCGCCCGCACGTTCGCGGTCCAGCGCGAGCGCGATGTTCTCGGCGACGGTGAGCGTCTCGAACAGCGAGAAGTGCTGGAACACCATGCCGATGCCGAGCCGTCGCGCGCGCGCAGGGTTCGCGATCGTCACGGCCCGGCCCTCCCACCGGATCGTCCCGGCGTCGGGCTTGACGACGCCGTAGATGACCTTCATCAGCGTCGACTTGCCGGCGCCGTTCTCGCCCAGCACCGCGTGGATCTCGCCCGGCGCGACGTCGAGGTCGATGCCGTCGTTGGCGACGACCGACGGGTAGATCTTCGTGATGCCGGCGAGCTCCAGCCGCGACGTGGCCGACGGTGGCGTCACGTCCGCTCCTGCCGGCGCGCGAACGGGCGCACGCTCGTGGGTTCCGACGCCTCGAGGGACTTCTCGCGGATCGCCAGCAGCTCGGCGGCGACGCCGACGGCGATCGCGCCGGGCTCCTTGCTCGTGAGTCCCGACTGCGCGCCGATCGGGCAGGTGACGCGGGCGAGCTCCGTCTCGGGCGCGCCGCGCGCCGCGAGTCTGCGCTCGAACTGCGCACGCTTCGGTCTCGATCCGATGAGACCGAGGTAGGACCAGTCGTGCCGCTCGAGGGCGGCCTCGACGATGTCGAAGTCGAGCCCGTGGCTGTGCGTCATCACGACGACGTACGCGCCGCGCGGCGCGCCGGCGATCTCGGCGGCGGGCGTGTCGGTCGCGACGATCTCGACGTTGGCGGGGACGCTCGCCGGGAAGTCGTGCTCGCGCTCGTCGATCCAGCGCACACGGCAGGGAAGCGCGCCCAGCACCTGCACGAGCGCCCGGCCGACGTGGCCGTTGCCGAACAGCACCACGTCGAACGCGTGCGGCCGGACGACGTGGACGAAGAGCGACGTCCCGTCGACCTCGGCGGTCCCGGTTCCGGCGCCGGGCGCGAGGCGCTTGCGCGCCGCCACGACGGCGGCCGCGTCGAGCGAGGCGTCGCCGAGCGATCCGCGCGCGGTCTCGGCGGTGACGACGAGGCGGTGCGGCGCGCCCGCGGGCTCGCCGAGCCGGTGCACCAGCGCGAACGCGGTCGACGTCCGCTCGCAGGCGTCCGCGAGCTCGAGCCACGGCGCATCGCCGTCGACGACCGCGAACGCGACCGTGGCGACCCCGCCGCAGCACTGGCCGAGACGCGCGGCGAGCGGGAAGCGCACGAGCCAGGTCGCCTCAGGCGTCGCGTCCGCGATCGCCTCGCGCGCGAGCCGCGTCGCCTCGTGCTCGAGATGCCCGCCGCCGATCGTTCCGTGCGGGCCCGAGGCGGAGACGACCATCCACGCGCCGGCCTCGCGCGGCACGGAGCCGCTGCCGTTCGCGATCGCGACGACGACGGCCCGCCCGCCGGCGGCGATCGCCCTGGAGAGCGCGCCTGCGAGCCCGGTCATGCGCCAGACCCCATGCGACGCTTCAGGTCGTCGACGGCGGCGAGGATGCGCTCGTCGGTGGCGGGCGCGTCGAGGTCCGGCGCGTAGCGATAGCCGGCGACGCTCGCGACGGCATCCCGCAGCGCCTGGTAACCGGCGAGCGCGAGCATGAACGGGGGCTCGCCGACCGCCTTGCTGCGGTGGATCGTCGCCTCGCGGTTCTCGCCGGGCCAGAAGTCGACGCGCGCGTGCACGGGCCAGTCGCGCGAGGTCGGGATCTTGTAGGTCGACGGCGCGTGCGTCCGCAAGTCGCCCTTCGCGTCCCAGACGAGCTCCTCCATCGCGAGCCATCCCCAGCCCTGCAGGAAGCCGCCCTCGATCTGGCCGCGGTCGATCGCCGGGTTGAGCGAGCGGCCGACGTCGTGGAGAATGTCGACCGCGAGCAGCCGGTGCTCGCCGGTCAGCGTGTCGATCGCGACCTCGGCGCAGGCCGCGCCGTAGGAGAAATAGAAGAACGGCCGGCCGCTCAGCGTCTTCGGGTCGTAGTGGATCTTCGGCGTCGCGTAGAAGCCCGTCGCGGAGAGCGGCACGCGCGCGAGGTACGCGGCACGGGCGAGCTTCGCGAACGGGATCGACCTGTCGCTCCCGATCGCCCGGCCGTCGCGGAACTCGACCGCGTCCGCCTCGCAGCCGAGCATGCGCGCGGCGTGCGCGGCGAGGCGTCCGCGGACCGTGCGTGCCGCGTCGCGCGCGGCCATGCCGTTCAGGTCGCTCCCCGATGACGCGGCCGTCGGAGAGGCGTTCGGCACCTTGCTCGTGTCCGACGCCGTCACGCGCACGCGGTCGGGCGCGAGCCCCAGCTCCTGCGCGACGACCTGCCGGACCTTGGTGAACAGCCCCTGTCCCATCTCGGTGCCGCCGTGGTTGAGCAGCGCCGTGCCGTCGGAATAGACGTGCAGCAGCGCGCCCGCCTGGTTGTAGTGCGTCGCGGTGAACGAGATGCCGAA
>JAKLIE010000193.1 GCA_022709775.1 Pseudomonadota bacterium | reverse complement strand
GCGCTCGATCGTTTCGGAGGCCGCGCGCGCTCCCGGCGGCGCTGCCTCGACGCGACGGAAGATCGTGCAGACGACTGCCGGGATGCCGTGTCGCGCGAGCGCGTCGAGGTGCGCGCGCCATCGCGCCTGCGTAGCGGCGAGCGGCTCGTCGGTGCGGGCGAGCTCGGGGAGCAGCGACGCGACCGCGACGGTCGCTCCGCCCGCGGGATCGATCGCCGAGAGGCCGTCGCGCGCGTGCGCGTAGACGCTCCACGGATGCCCCGATGCGGCGGCGAGGCACTCGGCGAGCTGCTCCGCGACGGCAGCGAGGGCCGGCCGCTCGGTGTCCGCGACCGCCGCGTCGATCGCGATGGCGGGGGCGGCGTTCACCGTGCCTCCGCCCGGGCGACGGGGGACGGGAGCTCGGGCAGTCCGCCGATCCGCCTGCGCACTTCGTCGTAATCGACCTGGCGCCCGCCGCTCGCCGCCTCCTCGAGCTCGGGCAGCGAGCGGATGCGCGCTTCGGGAGGAATGCGGCTCGCCGCGCCCAGGCTCGCCCAGAAGACCGACAGCAGCTTCACCGCCGGCACGGGATGCGCGCGCCAGAACAGGCGCTCCCAGGCGGTCTCGACGAGCGGGTCGCGCCAGCCGGTCCGGTGCGTGAGGTGGTAGGTGCGGGCGCCCTCGGCGAGCGCCATCCTCGCGCCGCGCCCGGTGAGCCGGTACGCGAGCTCGCGGTGCTCGTTCGTGTCGATCGCCTCGTCGAAGCCGCCGGCGGCAAGGAAGAGGTCGCGCGGCACCGACTGGTTCGCGCCGCTCGCGACGGCCCAGAGCACCGTGCACTCCGGGTGGTGGCGAAGCGCGTCGAGCTCGATCTCCTGCAGCTGCCGCGGCGCGGCGCCCGGATAGATGCCCGGCTCCGCGCGGCGCGCGAGCTCGTCGAAGCGCTCGAGCACGTCCTCGCGCGTCACCCTGAGCCGGTCGAGCTCCTCGCGCGAGAGGCGCGCGACGCGCTCCTCCTCGCCGGGGCGCGGCGTGCCGGCGTCCGGGTCGAGCAGGAAGCGCGTGCCGCGGAAGTGGAAGTTCTCGCCGCGGGCCACGCGGGGAACGCCGTCGCCGCGCGCGGCGGCGTGGACGGCGAGGTGGCGCTCGACCCAGTCGGGCGCGGCGAGCATGTCGCCGTCGAGGAACAGCAGGATGTCGCCGCGCGCGGCGCGCGCCCCCGCGTTCGCCGCCGCGGAACGGCCGCGCGCCGTCGCGTGCGCGACGACCGTGACCGGCATCGCGCGCGCGGCGTCCGCGAGCACCTGCGGCGTCGCGTCCGACGAGCCGTCGTTCACGACGACGACCTCCGCCGGCGCCGTCTGGCGCGTGAGCGACGCGAGCGCGAGGCGGAGCCTCGACGCCTCGTCCTTCGAGCGGACGACGATGGTCGCCTTCATCGCGTCGCCGCGCTGTCCGCCAGCACGCCGAGGTCGTCGAGCACGCGCACGGTCTCCTGCGCGACGCGCCGGCAGCCTTCGGCGGTGAGGTGGAAAGCGTCGAGCTTGAGCCGGTCGGCGCCGCCGCGCGCGACGACCGCGTCGACGTCCACGACCGAGATCCCGTTGCGCTGCGAGAGGTCCGCGAGCGCGACGTTGAAGCGGCGGATGCGCGTCGAGAGCGTCTCGTCGAGCCCGGCGTAGCAGTGGACCGTGTCGCCGGGAACGACCGACGACACGTTGTTGACGAGGACGGGCGCGTCGCGGCGCGCGCGCAGGCGCTCGACGATTGCCGCGAGGTTCGCCATCGATGCGTCGGCGTCGAGCAGGCCCACCGGGTCGAAGTCTTCGCCCAGCCACCGCTGGTCGTCCGCGCGCCAGAGCTCGCGGTCGTACGCCATCAGCAGGAAGCCGTCGCGGCGATGGCGGAACAGGAACGTCGCGACGTCCGGCTGGATCGAGAGTACGTACGCATCCGCGGCGGTCTCGAAGATCGCGCGGCTGAACTGCGACGCGAACGGGTAGGGCCCCAGCGGGAGGTCGCGGCCGGCGAGCGCCGCCGGGACGCGGCCATCGCAGGCGAGCAGCGCGTCGGAGCGGGTCCACGTCTCGTGGCGCACGCGCGCGACCGTCGCGGGCGAGCGCTCGCGCAGGATCTCGTTGACGCCGTTCCAGGCGACGGCGCCGCCCACGCGCAGCGAGTGCAGCGTGTCGTGCACGTCGAGGTTGCCCTTCGCGAAGATCGTGAATCGGCCCAAAGCCGCCCCCGAGGCAGTCGCGCCCGGCCGTTCGGGCCGCGCGCCCGTGCCGGCTCCGCCGGACGAGCCGCGATTCTATTCGACTGCGCCGGTCGCGGCGGTGCCGTCATCGACGAGGAAGGGCGGACGGGCGTCCGAGAGGCGTCGAGAGTCTCGACCGGTCCCGGATCCGCCCGCGTCGCTATGGCCGAACTTCCGCCGCGTCCCCTCCCTGCACGGCTCGCGGGCTCGGCGCGGCTCGAGCTCGAGCTCGCCGGCCAGACGGGCTTTCCATTCCTGCCTTTCGATCGTCAATCGCGCGACCGTGCTGCTCGACTACCGCATCGGCGACATGGCTCTCGCCGGGACCGTGCCCGTGCGGGCGCACGCTTCGGCGCGTGCCGCGGCTCGACGGGCGCCGCGACGACGTTCTGCTGCGCGCCGACGGCAACCCGCTGCTGCCGATGAAGGTGGCGATCATCTTTGCCCGGACCCCGGGCGTGTGGCAGTTCCTGGTGCGCGAGGCCGGGTGACTGCGCCTCGGCGTCCGCGTCGTCGCCAGGCCGGCGTGCGACCGGCTGGCCTTCGCCGGACATCTCGCGGCGGCGCTCTCGCGCGAGATCGGCGGCGACGTGCGCGTGCAGGTGACTTTCGTGGACCGCATCGAGCGGACGCCGGGCGGCAAGGTGCGCAGGATCGCCGCGCGCCCGAAAGGCCAACAGGCCCTAGCCCGGCTGCGGCCCCGGCCGCCCCGACTCGACGCTGAATTTCGCGGCGGTGCGTATCGTCGCCTTCGGATCCTCGACGTCGCTCACGACGCGCAGCGACGCTTCGATGCGCGAGGCGTCGAGCTTCAGCGCGACGTAGCCGCGCTCGTCGGACCGGCCGTACTTGACGTGCGGGTTGAGCGGCAGCGCCGCCGCGACGCGGCTCTGCGGCAGCCCCGCACTCGAGATCGACGTGCCGCAGAACTCGCTGGCGATCACCGCCCCCGGCGGGTCGCCGACGCGTCGCTTGATGTCGCAGACGTAGTTGCAGTGCACGTCGCCCGACAGCACGACCGGATTGACGACCTTCCGCGCGACGATCGCGTCGAGCAGCCGGTCGCGCGCGGCCGGGTAGCCCGCCCACCCGTCGGTCCAGTAGCGGCCTTCCGTCGTCCACGTGAACGGCGCCATCAGCGTCTGTTGCGCGATGAGGTTCCAGCGCACGTCGCGCTGCGCGAGACCGTCTTCGAGCCATTGCTCCTGCGCGTGGCCGAGGATCGTGCGGTCGGCGCGCAGGAGATCGGGGCAGTCGGCGAGGTTCACCGTCGTCGATCCGGCGCGGCCGGGAGGCGGGCAGGCGTGGTGGTCGCGGTACTGCCTGTCGTCGAGGACGTGGAAGCGTGCGAGCGCGCCCCAGTCGTAGCGGTCGTACACGCGGAGGTCCGGGCCCGACGGCCGCATCGACGGCGGCATCGGCATGTGCTCCCACCACGCGCGGTACGCGGCGGCGCGGCGCGCGAGGAAGGTCGGCGCGAGATCCTGGCCCCGGTCCGCCGCGTAGTCGTTCTGCACCTCGTGGTCGTCCCAGGTGAGGATCCAGGGCGCGGACGCGTGAATGCGCCTGAGGTCGGCGTCCGACTTGTACTGCGCGTAGCGGGCGCGATACTCGTCGAGCGTCTTCGCGGCGCCGATGCCCGAGTGCGTGCGCACGCGGTCCTTGCGCGGTGCGCTCTCGTAGATGTAGTCGCCTAGGAACACGACGAGCCCGGGCGACTCGTCGGCCAGGTGCCGCCAGGCGGAGTAGAAACCGTCGTCGTAGCGCTGGCACGACGCGATCGCGAACGACAGCGCCTCCTCTCGCCCCGGTGCCGGCGCCGTGCGCGTGCGGCCGACGGCGCTGCGCTCGCCACCGGCGGTGAAGCGGTACCAGTACCAGCGCGACGGCTCGAGCCCGCTCGCCTGCACGTGCACGCTGTGCGCGACGTCGGCGTCGACGATCTCGGTGCCGTGGCGCACGACGGTGCGGAATCCTTCGTCGGTGGCGAGCTCCCAGCTCACCGCTTCGTGCGCGCCGGGTTCCGAGGCAGGGGCGATCCGCGTCCACAGCACGACGCTGTCGGGCCGCGGGCAGCCGGACGCGATGCCGAGCGCGAACGGGTCGCTCTTCCACGTGCGCGCGTGCGCGCAGGCGATGAAGGCCGGAGCGACGCCGGTGGCGAGCGCGAGGGCGAGGAAGCCGCGGCGGCGAGGGTCGACGGCGGCGTCGCTAGCGGACACGCGTTGCCGAGCCGGTGATCTGCACGCCGTTGTCGAGCGTGCCCGAGAGCGAGAGACGGCCTTCGTCGGCCCGGCCGCCGAGCTCCACCCGGACCGGATTTCCGCGGGCGCCGAACCCCTCCATCAGCGCGTTCACGGCGCCCTGCGCCGTGACCTGGCCGCGGATCGAGCTCGGCTTGCCGTTGCCGTAGCTGCCTACCCAGCTCGAATCGATCCGGTGCCCCTCGATCGCGAAATCGAGCGACCAGCACTGCGGGCCTTTCGCGGAACCCGGCTGCTGCCAGCAGGCGCGGCCCCGGTACAGACCGTCGTTCGGAAACGAGGTCTTCGCGGCCGCCACGGCTGCAGGCGCGGCGGCCGGCGGCGCCTTGCGCTCGTCCGTCGTCCTGGGCGGCGCGGCGGCCGCGACGCGCGCCGAAGCCTCCCGCTTCCGCGCCTCCGCCGCTTCGCGCTGCGCGGCGTCGAGCTCGGCCTTGAGCTTCGCTTCGCGCTCGGCGGCGATGCGTGCGGC
>JAKLIE010000192.1 GCA_022709775.1 Pseudomonadota bacterium | reverse complement strand
CCCCTCCGGGGGGAGGCTCGCGAAGCGAGCTTCGGGGGGTCACCCCGCGCCCGCCGGGCCGCCCCAAGGGCGCGGCGCCCCCTCCGGGGGGAGGCTCGCGAAGCGAGCTTCGGGGGGATCAATCTATCCGCGCGCCCGACGCCTTGACGACCTCCGCCCACTTGGCGATCTCCGCCTTGACGAACGCGCCGAACTCGGCGGGCGAGTTGCCGCCCGGCGAGGCCCCCTGCTGCGCCCAGATTTCCTTCAACTGCGGAGAAGTCATCGCCTTGGCCACTTCCTGCTGGAGCCGGACGACGATCTCCTGCGGCGTTCCCGCCGGTGCCCACAGCGCGTACCACGTCGTGACCTCGTAGCCCGGCACGCCCGCTTCCTGCACGGTCGGCACGTCCGGGAACGCCGGGGAGCGCCCTGCCGTCGTCACCGCGAGCGCCTTGAGGCGGCCCGCACGGATCTGCGGCGCCGACGAGCCCATGCCGTCGAACATCAGGTCGACCTGGCCTGCGAGCAGGTCCTGCATCGCGGGGCCGGCGCCCTTGTACGGCACGTGGTTCATCCTGATGCCGGTCTTCACCTTGAAGAGCTCGGCCGCGAGCTGGTGCGACGTGCCGTTGCCGGCGGAGCCGAAGTTGAGCTTGTCCGGGTTCGCCTTCGCGTATTCGATCAGCTCCTTCACCGAACCGATCGGCACCTTCGGGAACAGCACGATGACGTTCGGCACCATCGCGACCATCGTCACCGGGACGAAGTCCTTCTCCAGGTCGTAGGGCAGCTTGCTGTAGACGCTGACCGCTATCGTGTGATGCACGGCGCCGACGAGGAAGTTGTAGCCGTCGGGCGGCGACTTCGCGACGTTGTCGGCGCCGATCGTGCCGCCCGCGCCGCCGCGGTTGTCGATGATGAACTGCTGGCCCAGCTGCTGGGAAAGATGCGCGGCGAGCGGGCGCGCGAACGCATCCGTGCCGCCGCCCGCCGGGAACGGCGACACGAGACGCACCGGCTTGGTCGGCCAGGCCTGGCCGAGCGCAGCGACGGGAACGACGAGGGCGACGAGCGCGAGCGCACGCAGGCGCGACAGTGCAGCGGACATGGGTCCTCCTCCAGGTCGGTGACGTTGCGGCCGGCGCGGTTCTCGTCGACGCGATTCCGGTCGCGCCCGCACGCTGGCGGACGGGCGATGCGATGGTACCGCGGAGGTGAACGTCAGGTCACGGCCGCGCACGGGCCGGGCGCCTGCGCGCCGGAACGCACGCCTATGCGCCGGGACGGCGGCGCGCCGACGACGACACGGCTTTCGTCGGCGCCGAGGAGGGCTTGCGGGTCTTCGACGCCGCGGCCATCGTGGCCCGCGCGACGGGCATCGCCTTGCCGGTCTCGATCCACTGCTTGACGCGCGTGGCATCGCCCAGCCGCGTGTACTTGCCCACCGAGTCCAGCAGGACGATCACCACCGGCTTGCTCGCGATCTGCACGAGCATCACCAGGCAGCGGCCGGCCTCGCGGATGTAGCCGGTCTTCTGGAGCTGGATGTCCCATTCGGACGACTGCACCAGCCGGTTCGAGTTGTTGAATCCGAGCACGCGGCCGGTGGGTTGCACCTCGACGACGTACGATGGCGTCACCGAGAACTCGCGGATCAGCGGGTAGCCCGCGGCCGCCTCGACCATCTTCGCGAGGTCGCGCGCGGTCGACACGTTCGATGGCGACAGGCCGGTGGAATCGTCGAAGTGGGAGCGCGTCATGCCGAGCGACGCTGCCTTCGCGTTCATCGCCGCCACGAACGCTTCGCTGCCGCCCGGATAGTGGCGCGCGAGCGTGGACGCGGCGCGGTTCTCCGACGCCATCAGCGCGAGGCGCAGCATCTCGCGCCGCGGCAGCTCGACGCCCATCGACAGGCGGGAGCCCGATCCCTTGAGCATGTCGAAGTCGCCGATGTCGACGGCGAGGGGCTCGTCGAGCGGCAGGTTCGCGTCCAGCACGACCATCGCCGTCATGAGCTTGGTGACCGAGGCGATCGGCGTGACGTCGTCCGCGCCCTTCTGGTAGATCGCGCGTCCGGTTCCCGGCTCGTAGACGAGAGCATTCGCCGACGCAAGCTTGAGCTTGGCCGGGTCGGGCATCTCGACCGCCTCGGCGACCCAGGGGGTCGACAGGACGATCGCTAAAACAACGAGTCGTGCGACGTTCATCATGTTCGGCGTGAGGGCCGCTGCGGCTTTATACCACTGGATCGGCCGAAGGCCAATCCCCTATGACGTTCATGGTCTTGCGGCCTGCATTCCCGTGGGCCGTCCCGGAAACGTCCAAGCAGGGAGGATGCCAGCGCGGTGTTCGAGGGGTGCCACCGGGGCGTCAGCGGCCGGGACGGCCGGCCGTGGCGAGGGCCGGGGCGGGGGCGCCCCCTGCCGGATGCTCCGTCCCGGTCCCGGGCTCCACGTCCTGCCGCTCGGCCTCGACCCTCGCCTCGTCCTGCTGGAGGCGCCACATCCGTGCGTAGGCGCCGTTCGCGGCGATGAGCGCGGCGTGGCGACCACGCTCGACGATGCGCCCGGCATCGAGGACCAGGATCTCGTCGGCATCCACGATCGTCGACAGCCGGTGCGCGATCGTGAGCGTGGTCCGGTCGCGCGCGATCAGGGCGAGCTCGGCCTGGATCGCCTTCTCGTTGCGCGAGTCGAGCGCCGAGGTCGCCTCGTCGAAGATCAGGATCGCCGGGCGCTTCAGGATCGCGCGTGCGATCGCGACGCGCTGCTTCTCGCCGCCCGAGAGCTTGAGCCCCCGCTCCCCGACCGGGGTCGCGTAGCCCTGCGGCAGCGACGTCACGAAGTCGTGGATCTGCGCGAGCCGCGCGGCCGCGACGATCTCGTCGTGCGTCGCGCCGGGCCGGCCGTACGCGATGTTGTACTCGATCGAGTCGTTGAACAGCACCGTGTCCTGCGGGACGATCCCGATCGCCGCGCGCACCGACGCCTGCCGGACCTCGCGGACGTCCTGCCCGTCGATCGTGATGCGGCCACCGCCGGCGTCGTAGAACCGGAACAGCAGTCGCGCGAGCGTCGACTTGCCCGAGCCCGACGGCCCGACGACCGCGACCGTGCGGCCCGCGGGGATCGCGAACGAAACGCCGGCGAGGATCGTGCGGTCCGGTTCGTAGCCGAACGTCACGTCCTCGAACCGCACCTCGCCGCCGCGCACCTCCAGCGGCGGCGCGCCCGGCGCGTCGCGCACCTCGGCGTTCTCGTCGATCAGCGCGAACAGCCGCTCCATGTCGGCGAGCGCCTGCCGGATCTCGCGGTAGAGCACGCCCAGGAAGTTCAACGGGATGTAGAGCTGGATCATGAACGCGTTGACCAGCACGAGGTCGCCGACCGTCATCGTGCCGTCGACGACGCCCGCGGTCGCGCGCCACATGATGAGCGTCACCGCGACCGCGATGATCGCGCTCTGGCCGACGTTGAGCAGCGACAGCGACGTCTGGCTCGCGACCGCCGCCTTCTCCCAGTGCCGCATGCTCTCGTCGTAGCGCCGCGCCTCCCACTCCTCGTTCCCGAAGTACTTGACCGTCTCGTAGTTGATGAGGCTGTCGATCGCGCGCGTGTTCGCCTTGCTGTCGAGCTCGTTCGCCTGGCGACGGAAGTGGGTGCGCCACTCGGTGATCGCGATCGTGAACGCGATGTAGAGCGCGAGCGCGCCGACGGTGATCGCGATGAACGTCCAGTCGTAGCGCGCGACGAGCACCGCGCAGACGAGGGTGACCTCGACCAGCGTAGGCAGGATCGAGAACAGCGCGAAGCTGATCAGCGTCGAGATGCCGCGCTGGCCGCGCTCGACGTCGCGCGTGAGCCCGCCGGTCTGTCGCGCGAGATGGAAGCGCAGCGAGAGGGCGTGCAGGTGCCGGAACACCCTGAGCGCGATCGCCCGGACCGCGCGTTGCGTCACCTTCGCGAACAGGAATTCGCGCAGCTCGGTGAAGAACGTCGTCGACAGACGCAGGAGTCCGTAGGCGGCGAGCAGCGCGAACGGCACCGCGAGCAGCGCCTGCTCGCGCGTCAGCCCGTCGACGATCTCCTTCAGAAGCAGCGGAACGCCGACGTTCGCGACCTTCGCCGCGACGAGGCACACGAGCGCGGCGGCGACGCGGCCCTTCCATTCCCACAGGTAGGGAAACAGCGTCCGGATCGTCTGCCACGCGCCGCGCTGCATGCGTGCGACGCCGCGGTCCTCGGGCAGGGGGAGCGGTCCGGAATGTGCGCCGCGCATCGATGAAGTCTAGCAGGCCGGGGGCGATGCCCCCACGGGTCCGGCCCGGGCCGGACGCCGTGCTTCCACCCGCCTACCGCTTCCTCGGCCTGCCTCCCCACCACTCGTTGCCGCCGTAGCCCAGCAGTCCCATCCCGGCGCGCACGATCCCGTAGGCGATCCAGTTCATCGCCTTCGACAGCAGCGAGCGGCCTAGCCACCGTTTCGGATCGACCGGCCGGGCGCCGTCCACGATCATCGCCGTGAGCTCGGCGCGAAGCGCATCCGCGAAGCGTGCGTCGCGCACGAACACGTTGGCCTCGCGCGCCATGAGCAGCGAGTACGGGTCGATGTTCGACGACCCGACGGTCGCCCAGCGGTCGTCGATCACGGCCACCTTCGCGTGCAGGAACGACCGGCGGTATTCCTGGATCGCGATCCCCGCGCCGACGAGCTGCCCGTAGAGGGCGCGGCTCGCGAAGTGGAGCAGCGGATACTCGACCTTCGCCTGCAGGAGCAGCGTGACGGCGACGCCGCGGCGCGCCGCGTCGAGCAGCGCGTGCCGGAAGCGGATGCCGGGGAAGAAGTAGGCGTTCGCGATCAGGATCTCCCGCTTCGCGACGCGGATGCCGGCGAGGTACGCGCGCTCGATGTCCCTGCGGTGTCGCAGGTTGTCGCGGATCGTGAACTTCGCGGTCTGCGTGCCCGCGCGCTCGGCCGCGAGCATGTCCGGGAACAGGGGAA
>JAKLIE010000191.1 GCA_022709775.1 Pseudomonadota bacterium | reverse complement strand
TACCGCGAGGCCGACATCGCGATCGACTTCTGCGAGGACGTCCCGCCGCTTCCGCGCGCGGCGGTCGACCGCATCGTCGCGATCATGGAGGCGGAAGGCCTCACCGCGAAGGTGTCGTCGATCCACGTGAACGGCTGGTTCGGCCGCTACGACAAGCTCGGCATGACGAAGCGGCTCCTCGCCGACGCCTTCGGCGTCGACCTCGATGCCGAGCGCGGCCGCTTCGCGTTCGCGGGCGATTCGCCCAACGACGCGCCGATGTTCGCCTACTTCCCGAACGCGGTCGGCGTCGCCAACGTGCGCGCGTTCCTCGACCGCATCGCGACGCCGCCCGCGTGGATCACGCGCGGCGAGGCCGGCGACGGGTTCGTCGAGCTCGTCGACGCGCTGCTGGAGTAGCAGCACCGGGGTCGGATTTGAATCTGACCCCGGTTTGGATCTATGCACGTTCGCGGGGTTGACGGGTCCTAGACGGTCGGCTTGCCGTTCGTCTTCACCGGCCGGCGGATCGGCAACGCGCCGGCCCCGGCGAATACGGCATCGGCGCCGAGCGCTTCCTCGATGCGCAGCGCCTCGTTCCACTTCGCCAGGCGCTCGCTCCGGGCGAACGATCCGACCTTGAGCTGTCCCGCGTTCCAGCCGACCGCGAGGTGCGCGACGGTGACGTCCTCGCTCTCGCCCGAACGCGCCGAGACGATCGTGCCGAAGCCGTGACGCCGGCCGGCGTCGAGCGCGGCCCGCGCCTCGGTGAGCGTGCCCGCCTGGTTGGGTTTCACGAGCACCGCGTTGCACGCGTGGTCCAGCGCCGCGCGGTCGACCTGCGCGGCATCCGTCGTCAGGTAGTCGTCGCCGACGATCTGGATGCGGTTGGCGACCGCCTCGCCGAAACGGATCCACGCGACGCGGTCGTCCTCGGCGAACGGGTCCTCGATCGACACGATCGGGTAGCGCGCGATCCAGTCGAGCAGCATCGCGGCCATCGCGTCGCGGTCGAGCTCGTTGCCGTCGAGCGCGAGCCGGTAGCGGCCGTCCCTGCCGAACTCGGACGCCGCGACGTCGAGCGAGATCGCGACGTCCTCGCCCGGGCGCAGGCCTGCGCCCTCGATCGCGCGCACGAGCGTCGTGAGCGCCTCCTCGTTCGATGCGAACGCGGGCCACCAGCCGCCTTCGTCGGCGACGCCGCCGAGCCTGCCCGACGCCTGCATGATCGCGCCGGCCGCGCGATAGACCTCGGCGACGATCGCGATCGCGTCGCCGAACGTCCACGCGCCGACCGGCATCACCATGAAGTCCTGCACGTCGACGCGACGACCCGCGTGCGCGCCGCCGCCGAAGATCTGGACTTCGGGCAGCGGCAGCGCGACCTGCGCGTTGCCCGCGAGGTGCCGCCACAACGGCACGCCGCGCGCCGCGGCGGCGGCGTGCGCGACGGCCATCGACACGGCGACCGTCGCGTTGCCGCCGAGCTTCGCCTTGTTCGGCGTGCCGTCGAGCGCGACGATCGCGCCGTCGATCGCCGCCTGGTCGAGCGCGTCCCTGCCTCGAAGGGCGCCTGCGATCCGCGAGCGCACGTTTTCGCAGGCCCCCATCACGTCGAGGCCGCCGAAGCGCGTGCCGCCGTCGCGCAGATCGACCGCTTCCCGCGTGCCGCGCGACGCGCCTGCCGGAGCGATCGCGCGTCCGCGCGCGCCGCCGGCGAGCTCGACCTCGGCCTCGACGGTCGGGCGTCCCCGCGAGTCCCAGACGCGCCGGGCGCGGATCGCGACGATCGACGTGCTGCTCATGGCGTTCGCGTCCGGGCGCGGGGTGCGCGCGTCAGTCCGGCGAGACGCCGCTGTCGCGCACGACCTTGCCCCACCTTTCGGTATCGGCCTCGACGTATCGCGCGAACGTGTCGGTTCCGCCGCCGGGCGGGAACGGCACGACGAGGCGGATCGGCTTCGTGGGCCACTGCTGGGCGTGGGCGCGGTCCGCCGCCCAGGGCGAGACGGCGAGCGCCGCGGCGACGAGCGCCGCGTACGTGATGCGGACGAGCATGGCGGGTCCTTCTTCGGGGGAAAGGGGGGTGCGGCGGCGCGGCGTTCAGCGCACGCGGCCTTCCTTGGCCAGGCGCTCGCGGATGCGCTCGACGACGGCATTGATTATCGCCTGCGTCTCGATCTCGCCCAGCTCCGCCGCGGCGCGGGTGCGCGTCGCGTAGTGCATCAGCAGCAGGTCGCGCATCTTGCCGAACGCGAGCGGGTTCGACGTCCCGCAGGAGGAGGCGTCGTTGCGGATCACGCGCTCGATGTTGCCGCGATCGAGGAGGTCGACCCGGCAGATCGTCGCGAGCCTCGCGAGCTCGTTGTCGATGTCCTCGAAGTGCTTGGTCGTCCAGGCTTCCTGCGCGATCGTCGGCTTGTCGGTCATGGCGTCGGGGGCTCGTCCGGGGGCGGGCCGTCGATCGATCTTCCGGCCGTCCGCCAATTGTGCGCGATATCGGCCAGCGCGGTCACCGGCGCGGCGAGATGCGCCCGCGCGAACGCGCGCACGGCGGCCCTGTCGCGATCGTCGGTGACGTACTCGGCCGGCGACTTGCCGTCGATGCGGGCGAGCAGGAGCCCCGGCAGCAGTGCGGCGGTGCGCCCCTCCATGTCGCGCCACGGCTCCCACCGGACGTGCGGCCGGTAGCCCTCGACGAGCGCCGCATAGGCATCGAGATAGCGATCCCGCGAGTCCGGCCGCCAGACACCCTTGAGGAGCAGGTGGTTGAGCACGAACGCGAGATCGAACGCCGGGTCGCCGAACCAGGCGCACTCGGCGTCGAGCACGACCGGGCCGTCGGGACCGACGAGCAGGTTCTTCGGGCTGAAGTCGCCGTGCACGAGGACGCGGCGAGTCGAGGCGGTCTTGGAGACCAGCGCGGCGAGCCGTTCCGAGAGGTCGACGTGCACGCGTGCGGCAGCCTCGAGGTAGGGCTCGAGGCGGATCGCGTGAAACAGGTCGTCGGTCGGAAAGGCCCGGGCGATGTCGGGCCGGTCGGCGGTCGCGGCATGGATGCGGCCGAGGACGTCGCCGACGCTCGCGGCCGTTGCGAGATCGATCGTCCCGTCCCGGAGCAGCGTCTTCCAGACCGGGTAGCGGTCGGGCGGGAGCCAGGCCATGGCGAACGCGCCCGCCTCGGGGTCGTCGCCCAAGATAGCGGGCACGGCGGAGGGGACGATGCCGGCGGCGACGCGGAACCAGGCGACTTCGTAGCGGTTGCGACCGACCGGTACCCGCCAGTCCGCGGCGACCTTGAGCCGCGACAGGGCACGTTTGACGCAGAACGTCGTCCCAGGGGCCTCGACGCGCCAGATGTCCGAGGAGACGCCCCCGGGCAGGGGGATCAGTCCGATAAGTTGGTCAGCGCTTACTAGCGCCATCCTCACCAATGCGCCGTGGATTTCACGGTACACTTCGCCTCCCGCCGCTGCCGGGTCGGCTCGGGCATCCATGGTCATCGCGTGAAAACGGCCATGCGGAACGATATTTGCATTCGGTTTCCGAACCGGCACGGGAGCGTGCGCCGCCAAGTCCTTGATGAGGCGGGTGAACGGATGAGGCAGGGAGGAACGATGGTCCGTTACGGATTCTCGATCAAGACGCGCCACGGCCAGCGCGTCGAAAACATCCACATCATGGCCGGATCGCAGGACGACGCCGAGCGTCGACTGCGCCAGATGTACCACCACTGCGAGATCCTCGAATGCCGCGAGCAGGCGGTGCCGCGGCGCGTCGACACGCTCGACGTCGAGGGCATCATCGGCATGATCAGCGCCGCCGGCGCCGCTTCAGCGCAGAAAGCCGGCACCCACTAGCTCGTCGAGCAGCGCCTCGTAGTCGCGCGCGCCGCGGCTCTCGGGCGCGTGCCGGAACACGTCGAGTCCCTCCGCGGGGCTCTCCGCGAGCTTGACGTTCTCGCGGATGCGCGTGATGCAGACCTCCTCGGGTCGGAACGAGCGCGCCATCTCCGCGACCACCTCCGCGCTCATCCTGCGCCGCATGTCGAAGCGGGTGATCACGTAGCGGCGCGGCAGCCGCTGCTTGAACACCGGTTCGAGCGCGTTCAACGCGCGCTCGACCTCCTTCGCGCCCTGCACGGCGAGGTAGTCCGCCGACACCGGCACGACGATCAGGTCGCACGCGAAGATCGCGTTCAGCGACAGCACGTTGAGCAGCGGACAGCAATCGATCACGACCGGCCCGGCGACCGCGTCCGGGGCACGGAGCGCGTGGCGCAGCCGCGTGACGACGTTGACGCCCTTCCCGAGCACCGCGTCGAGCTTCGCGAGCTCCATGTGCGAGGGGCAGATCACGACGCCGCTCCTGCTGACGCGCGCGATGTCCTGGAGCGGGCGCTGGCGCGCGAAGAACCCGAAGACGGTGTCGTCCGCGGCGCGCGGCTGCGTGCCGAACACGTGCGACAGGTGGCCCTGCGGGTCGAGGTCGACGCCGACCGGGCGCTGACCTCGCTGCGCGATGCCGGCGAGGAGGTTGAGAGCCGTCGTCGTCTTGCCGACGCCGCCTTTCTGGTTGAAGACCGCGATGATCGCCATCGCCGCGAGGATACCGTGATTGACCGGCGACGACGTCGCCGCGTTGTTCAGCACAGCTGGCGTCGCTGCGTCGCGCGCCATGCCGATGCCGTCGGCGCGTGCGTCGACGAAGCGCGCCGGACGCGAACGCGCGAGAGGCGCGCCCGAGGACCGGGGGCGTCGGCGCGGCGCGAACCCGGGCCGCGTAGAATGGCGCGACCCCGCGAACGAACGCTGACATGTCCGCCTCGCCCGTCCACGTCGTCGTCATGGCCGCCGGCCTCGGCAAGCGCATGCGGTCGGCCCGGCCAAAGGTGCTGCACCCGATCGCCGGGCGACCGATTCTCGCGCACGTGCTCGACGCCGCGCGCGCGATCTCGCCCGCCGCGATCGCCGTCGTCGTGGGCCACGGCGGCGACGAGGTCGAGCGCGCGCTG
>JAKLIE010000190.1 GCA_022709775.1 Pseudomonadota bacterium | reverse complement strand
ACCAGGACCGTCAGGAGGACGCCCAGCCAGGCCGAGCTCTTCACGTCGTCGATCGAGTCGCGGATGAAGGTCGACTGGTCCGAGAGGGTCTCGAACCGGGCGTCCTTCCGCAGCAGGTGCGCGATCTGCGTCGCCGGCGGTCCGTCGCCGAATCCGCCGCCCGGTGTCCCCGACCCGCTCGCGGCAGCGTCCTTCGCGGCCGTCTCCTGCTGCTCTGTCGTGCCGTAGACCTTGGCCAGCACGGCGTCGGCCACGGCCACGATGTTGGCCCCGGCCTCGCGGAAGATCGCCAGCTCGACCGCCTCGCGGCCTTCGAGGCGGATGATCGCCTCGCGCTCCTTGTAGCCCTGGCGCACCGTCGCGACGTCGCCGAGGCGGACGATGCGGTCGCCGGCGACGAAGTTGACGTTCTCGATGTCGCGCTCGTTCTCGAACGCGCCGGTCACGCGCAGGAACACGCGCTCGCGCGCGGTCTGGATGACGCCGGCCGGCCGCACCAGGTTCTGCGCCTGCAGCGTGGCGACGATCGTCGGGTAGTCGAGCCGCAATCCCGCGAGCTTCTCGGTCGAGAACTCGATGAACACCTGCTCGTCCTGCGCCCCGAGCACGTCGATCTTCGACACGTCCTTGACCTGCAGCAGGCGCGAGCGGGCGCCCTCGACGTAATCGCGCAGCTCGCGGAACGTGAAGCCGTCCGCGGTGAACGCGTAGATGATGCCGAACGTGTCGCCGAAATCGTCGTTGAAGAACGGCCCGAGGACGCCCTGCGGCAGCGTCGCGCGCATGTCGCCGACGTTCTTGCGCACCTGGTACCAGACGTCGGGGATCGCCGCCGGGGGCGCCGACTGCTCGAGGTCGACGAAGATCGTCGTCTGGCCCGCCGTCGTGTAGCTGCGGACGGTGCGCAGGTAGTGCGTCTCCTGCAGCGTGCGCTCGAGGCGCTCGGTGACCTGCTTCAGCGTCTCCTCGACCGTCGCGCCCGGCCACGCGGCGGCGACGACCATCGTGCGGATCGTGATCGCGGGATCCTCGGCGCGGCCGAGGCGCAGGAACGACAGCGTGCCGGCGACAACGGCGACGATCATCAGGAACACGACGAGCGAGGGGCGCTTCAGCCCCCACTCGGAGAGGTTCGGGCCGATCACGGGCGCTTCTCGACCAGGCGCACCTTCTGGCCGGGACGCAGCGCGTGCACGCCGGCGGTCACGACGACGTCTCCGGGCTTGAGCCCCGACGCGACCTCGACGCGATTCGGGTCGGACGAGCGGATCTCGATCGGCCGCGACGCGACGGTGCCCGTCTTCGGGTCGACGACCCACACGGCGGCACGGCCGTCGCTGCGCGTGACCGCCGACGGGGGAACCTCGATCGCCGGCGCGCCGGCGATCACCATCCGGCCGGTCACCGTGGCGCCCAGCCGCATCGCCGCCGGAGGATCGGCCAGGCGCACCTTCACGCGAAACGTGCCGGTGATCGGATCCGCGCGCGGCGCCACCTCGCGCACCGTGCCGGTCGCGACCACCTTGGGGTCTCCGGTCAGCGAGACCAGGATGCGCGGGTTCGCAGGCGCCGCGTCCTTGACGCGCGCCGGGACGTCGAACACGGCGTCGCGCGCGCCCTCGCGCGCGATCTGCACGATCATGCGGCCCGCGCCCACGACCTCGCCGGGCTCGGGTCCCGCGAGCGTCACGACACCCGCGACCTCGGAGACGAGCGTCGTGTAGTTGAGCCGGTTCTGCGCCAGCGCGACCTGCGACTGCGCGGACTCGACTGCGGACTCGGCCGTGCGCAGCATCGCCTCGGCCTGGTCGTACGACGCTCGCGACACCGAGTTGTCGGTGATCAGGTCCTTCATCCGCGCGAAGTTGTTGCGCGCCTCGACGAGGCGCGCCTGCGCCGCGGACGACTGCGCCCTCGCCGCCTGCAGCGCGCTCTCCTCGTTCTGCGGATCGAGCCGCGCGATCACCTGGCCGGACCGGACCGCGTCGCCGACCTGGACCATTCGCTCGACCATGCGTCCGTCGACCCTGAACGAGAGGTTGACCTCGGTCTGCGCCTGTACGCTGCCCGTGAGCGCCACACTGTCGCCTCCCGAACGCTCGCCGACCGTGATCGCGCGCACCGGCCGGATCTCCGGCGCCGGCGCTTCCTGGGCTCGCTGGCATGCCGCCAACAGCGTCACCGCAGCGAGCGCGAGCACCGCTGCGCGCGCGCGGCGCGTCGGCCCGACATCCCTATCGACAGTCACGTGGCGATCCCCTTCTCGAAGTGTCGCGCATTCTCGCCGTTGTTGCAGCGCAGCGCAATCCCGCCCGCCCGGGCCGGGTGCGGACCCGCACGGCTCGCCGCGCGATGTCCTCCCATCCCGCTCACCTTTCGTTCGACGTCGGGTCCGACGCCGAGGCGACCGGCACCGCCCCGCCCGCCTTCGGCATGCGAATGCCGAGATAGGCGACCGCGATCGCGAGCAGCGGGCTCGCGAGGTTGAACACCGCGTACGGCAGGTAGCTGAACGTCGCCACACCCAGCGTGGCCGCCATGTAAGCCCCGCAGCTGTTCCACGGAACGAGCGCGGAGGTCGGCGTCGCGGAGGCGCCGACGCTCCGCGTCAGCACGAACGGCGCGAACCCGCGCTTCTCGAACGCTCCCTTGAACATGCGGCCGGGCAGCACGATCGCGATGTACTGGTCGGCGGTTACGATGTTCGTCCCGACCACCGACGCCACCAGCGTCGCAACGAGCCTGCCCGCCGACTTCGCGGACTCGATGACCGGCGTAATCAGGCGGTCGAGCACCCCCGCCTTCTCGACCACGCCACCGAACGCCAGCGCCGTGATGATGAGCCAGATCGTGTTGAGCATGCTCGACATGCCGCCGCGACTCACGAGCTGATCGATCATCGACACGCCGGTCGTTCCGGTATAGCCGCTCGCGAGCGCGAGCCAGATGCCCTTCACGACGGCGAGCCATCGCGGGACGTCCTCGCCGCCCCGCGTCGCGAACGCGACGACGCGGTCCGGCGCCACGAACGCGGCGAGCACCCCGCCCGCCAGCGCGCCGAGGAAGATCGCCGTGAAGGGCGGCATCTTGAACACCGCGAACGCCACGACGAGAACGAGCGGCGCGAACAGGATCGGCGTGATGTCGAACGCGTGACGGATCGCGTCGATCTTCGCGCTCGCGTCGAAGTCGCCCGGTCGGCCGAGCATCCAGAACACGGCGAGCGCGATCAGGAGCGCGAGCGACGACGTGAGCAGCGTCTCCTTGACGTGCCTGTAGAGGTCGACGCCGCCCGTGGCGGCGGCGAGGTTCGACGAGTCCGAGAGGGGCGACGTCGTGTCGCCGAAGTAGGAGCCCGAGATGATCGCGGCCGCCGTGATGGCCGGGCTCAGGTCCATGTTGATCGCGATGCCCATCAGGCCGATGCCGATCGTGCCGACCACCGTCCACGAGCTGCCGATGCTCGCCGCCACCACCGCGCAGGTCGCGGCCGCGGTCACGTAGAAATAGTTCGGGGAGAGGATCTGCAGCCCGTAGTAGACCATCGCCACCAGCGTGCCGGACATCGCCCACGTCCCGATCAGCGAGCCGACCGCGAGCAGGATGAACATCGCGCCGATGCCCGAGCCGACGCTGTGGACCGCGGCGTCGCGCAGCGACTCGAGCGTATGGCCGTGGCGCCAGCCGATGAACACCGCGATCATCGTCGCGACGGTGAGCGCGACCTGGTTCGGGCCGGACGCCCCGGCATCGCCGAACAGGAAGTACGAAAGCGCCACCAGCACGATCAGGCTGGCGACGGGAACGACCGCGTCGGTCATCGAGAGCGGTTGCGGTTCGGCGGGCGTGTTCATCGTCCTGTGGCCTGCAGCGTTCCGGCCCGGGCGTCGACCCGGGACGGAGCGAGATTATGCTTGTTCGCCGAACGAGGCAGCACGCCGCCGGGTCGCGCGAGACCCCGGGACGAGGCGGCGACGAAGCGCCGTGCCGCCGACGAGCGTCGCGCCGGCGGCACGGATTCCCGCCGCGGTCAGAACTCGACCGGATCCCGGATGATCGGGCAGGTCATGCAATGGCCGCCGCCGCGGCCGCGCCCGAGCTCCGCGCCGACGATCGAGATCACCTCGATGCCTTCCTTGCGCAGCAGCGTGTTCGTGTAGGTGTTGCGGTCGTACGCGTAGACGACGCCCGGCGACGCGCAGACCAGGTTCGCGCCGCTGTCCCACTGCGTGCGCTCGCGCTGGTAGTCGGTGCCGCCGGCCTCGACGACCCGCAGCTTCTTGAGGCCCAGCGCCTCGCGCACGACCTCGACGAACGGCTTGCGCTCCGCGTGGAACTCGACGCCGCTCGGATGGCTGCTCGGCCGATACGAGAAGGTCGTCGTCTTCGCGAGGAAGTCCGGCGCCAGCAGCACGCAGTCGCGGTCCGCGAACGTGAAGACGGTGTCGAGGTGCATCGCCGCGCGGATCTTCGGCATCGCGGCCACGATCACGCGCTCGGCCGCCTTCTTCGCGAACAGCGTCGCCGCGAGCTGGCTGATCGCCTGCCGCGACGTGCGCTCGCTCATGCCGATGAGCACGTTGCCCTTGCCGATCGGCATCACGTCGCCGCCCTCCAGCGTCGCCAGGCCGTGGTCCTTGGTCGGGTCGCCCCACCAAACGTTGACCTTGCCCGCGAAGTCGGGATGGAACTTGTAGATCGCCGTGGTGAGGATCGTTTCCTCGTGCCGCGCCGGCCAGTACAGCGGATTGAGCGTCACGCCGCCGTAGATCCAGCAGGTGGTGTCGCGCGTGTACAGCGTGTTCGGCAGCGGCGGCAGCAGGTATTCGGTGACGCCGGCGGCCTCCTTGACGATCTTGAGGGCCTTGCCGCCGACCGATTCCGGAAACTCGAGCGTGGACAGTCCGCCGATCAGCGTCTCGGCGAGATCGCGGTTGGAGAGTCCCTCGAGGTAGCTGCGCAGCTCGTCGATGAAGCCCAGGCCGACCTGGTCC
>JAKLIE010000019.1 GCA_022709775.1 Pseudomonadota bacterium | reverse complement strand
CTGCGGCTGGATCTGCGCCGCGTCGAACACGTGCGTCGTGTCGTAGGTGGCGCCTTCGTCGCTCGCGAGCGTGCGCCAGAGCGCGACCGCGCGGTCCCACTGTCCGCCGGCCGGCGCGAACGGTCGGCCGCGGACGTACTCGAACGTGGTGTCGTCGGGGGCGACCATCCCGGCGCGAGCGCCGGCCTCGATCGCCATGTTGCAGACCGTCATCCGGCCCTCCATCGACAGCGCGCGGATCGCCGACCCGCCGAACTCGATCGCGTGGCCGGTGCCGCCGGCGGTGCCGATGCGCCCGATGATCGCCAGCACGACGTCCTTCGCCGTCACGCCCGGGCCGAGGCGGCCGTCGACGCGGATAAGCATCGTCTTCGCCCGCTTCGCGAGCAGGCACTGCGTCGCGAGCACGTGCTCGACCTCGGAGGTGCCGATGCCCCAGGCGAGCGCGCCGAACGCACCGTGCGTGCTGGTGTGCGAATCGCCGCACACGACGGTCATGCCCGGCAGCGTCGCCCCCGTCTCGGGGCCGATCACGTGGACGATGCCCTGGCGCTTGTCGAGAAACGGAAAGTAGGCCTTCGCGCCGTACTCGCGGATGTTCGCGTCCAGCGTTTCGACCTGCGTGCGCGAGATCGGATCCTTGATGCCGGCCGCCCAGTCCTTCGTCGGCGTATTGTGGTCGGCGGTCGCGACGACCGACCCGACGCGCCACGGCTTGCGTCCGGCGAGCTTCAGCCCCTCGTAGGCCTGCGGGCTCGTCACCTCGTGCACGAGGTGACGGTCGATGTAGAGAAGCGCCGTGCCGTCCGACTCGGTGCGCACGACGTGGCTGTCGAAGAGCTTCTCGTAGAGGGTGCGGCGCATGGTCGGGTCGGCGTATCGGAGCCCGTCATTATCGCACGACGCCGCGAGGCGGCCCGTTCGCGGCTGCAGTCCCGCCCCTGGTCGGCGTCGGGTCAATCCGGCGGCGCCGCGAGCGCCGAACGCACCGCGTCGAGCACGGCGTCCGCGAGGCCGGGTGTCCACGGATCGAATGCCCGCGCCGGCGTCGAGCGCAACCAGGTCATCTGCCGCTTCGCGAGCTGGCGCGTCGCCGCGATGCCGCTCTGGCGCAAGCTCTCGCGATCGATCTCATCGTCGAGATACCGCCACGCCTGCCGGTAACCGACGCAGCGCATCGACGGCATCGACGGCTCGAGCGCGTAGCGCGAGCGCAGGCCGGCGAGCTCGTCGACGAGCCCCGCCGCGAGCATCGCGTCGAAGCGTTCCGCGATCTCGCGGTGCAGTCGCGCGCGGTCCCGGGGCACGAGCGCGACGCGGATCGCGTCGCCGCCTGCGGCCGGCGCGCGACGGCCCTGCCACGACGAGATCGGCTGCCCGGTGAGCCGGTAGACCTCGAGCGCGCGCTGGATGCGCTGCGAGTCCCCGGGCGCGAGCCGCGCGGCCGCGACGGGATCGACGCGCGCGAGCTCGGCGTGCATCTGCGGCCAACCGGCGCGCGCGGCTTCCGCGTCGATCGCCGCCCGGATCCCGGGATCGGCACGCGGCAGCGCGGAGAGCCCTTCGGTCAGCGCCTTGAAGTAGAGCATCGTGCCGCCCGCGAGGACCGGCAGCCGTCCGCGCATCCGGATCGCGGCCATCGCCTCGGTCGCATCGGCGCAGAAGCGCGCCGCCGAATACGCGTCGGTCGGGTCGATCAGGTCGATCAGGTGGTGCGGCACGCGTGCGCGCGCCGCGGCGTCCGGCTTCGCGGTGCCGATGTCCATGCCGCGATAGACCTGCGCCGAGTCGACCGTGACGATCTCGCCGTCGAGCGCCTCGGCGAGCGCGATGGCGAGCGCGCTCTTGCCCGTCGCCGTCGGGCCCATGAGCAGGACCGACGTCATGCGGCGGCCCTTCCCGGGCCCGCCGCAGGCGTGCTCTCCCCGAAGCCAACGTCCTTCGCCTCCCCCCGGCGAGCTTCGCGTCTTCCGGACGGTCCTTCGGCGCTGGTCCGCTTCGCCCCGCGCGCGCGCGTCACCGCATGCCGATGTTCCACCGCGACGCGCCCCGCTTCAGCGCGCGCTTCGCGACCCCGGTCGATCTCCCCCGCCGCGCGCGCCAGCACCGGGCGCGCCGCACGGATCCCGATCACGCTGTCCACGATCGTCTGTCGGCCCCTCCGGAACGCGCCGATCGGCTTGCCGCGGACGACGATGCGCTTCGTGCGGGTCATTCGATTCGCGAGAACGCCCGAAACCCTGCGGCGCCGGCGCGTCAGCGCCCCCGCATGAACAGGCGATCGAGCTCGGGCAGCGTGAGCTGGTACCACGTGGGCCGCCCGTGGTTGCACTGGCCTGCGCGCTCGGTGGCTTCCATTTCGCGCAGCAGCGCGTTCATCTCGGGCGCCGTCAGCATGCGGTTGGCGCGCACCGACCCGTGGCAGGCCATCGACGAGAGCAACTCGTCGCGGCGCGCGTCGACCGCGCCGCTGCCACCGTGGTCGCGCAGTTCGTGCAGCACCGCCCGGGCGAGCGTCGCCGCGTCGGCGTCGGCGAGCGGCGCCGGGATCGCGCGCACGGCGAGCGTCGAAGGGCCGAGGCGCGACAGCGAGAATCCGAGCCGGTCGAGCTCGTCGGCATGCTCCTCGGCGGTCGCCAGCTCGACCGGCTCGGCGGCGAACGTCGCCGGCACGAGCAGCGGCTGCGTCGGCAGCCGGCCCGCGTATGCACCCTTGAGCCGCTCGTAGACGATGCGCTCGTGCGCCGCGTGCATGTCGACGAGCACGAGACCCGCGCGGTTCTGCGCGAGCACGTAGACGCCGTGCAGCTGCGCCAGCGCGAAGCCGAGTGGATGGTCGTCGCCGGTGTCGGGCAGCGCCGGCGCGTCGGTTTTGCGCTCGCCGAACAGGCGCGCGTAGAACGGGGAAGGCTCGGCGGTCAGCGCGAGCGCGTCCTGCGTCGCGGCCTGCGGCGCCCCGGATTCGTAACGGCCGCCGCCCAGCGGCGGCGTGCGCGCCGCCGCGATGCCGAGGCGATCCGCGGCGGACACCGCGGGCGCCTCCGACGCGCTCGCCGCGAGCGAGCGCTCGACCGCGCTCCGCACGAACGGATGCAGCGCGCTGCCGTCGCGGAAGCGCACTTCGGTCTTCTGCGGATGCACGTTGACGTCGACGCGGCGCGGGTCGATCGTGATCCACAGCGCGTAGGACGGCTGGCGGTCGTGGTGCAGCACGTCGCGGTAGGCCTCGCGCACCGCGTGCGCGAGCATCCGGTCGCGGACGTAGCGGCCGTTCACGAACAGCATCTGGGTGCCGGATCCCCGCGTCGAGTGCGCGGGCCGGATCGCCCAGCCCGAGATCGCGACGCCCGCGGACTCGGCCTCGACCTGCGCCGATCCGCGAACGAACGCCTCGCCGAGCAGCGCCTCGGCGCGCGAGGCGCGCGAACCCGGCAGCAGCCGGCGGACGAGCCGTCCGTTGTGCGTGAGCGTGAAGCCGACCTCGGGGTGCGCGAGCGCGATGCGCGTGAACGTCTCGTCGCAGTGCGCCCATTCGGTCTGGTCGGTTCGGAGGAACTTGCGACGGGCGGGCGTGTTGAAGTAGAGCTCCTCGATGGTGATCGACGTGCCCGCCGCGAGCGCCGCCGGGGCGATCGGCGCGATCGTCCCGCCGTCGACCTCGATGCGCCATGCGTGCGGTCGCCCCGCCGCGCGCGAGGTCAGCGCGAGCCGCGACACCGCGGCGATCGACGCCAGCGCCTCGCCGCGGAAGCCCAGCGTCGCGATCGCCTCGAGGTCGGCGGGCGAGCCGATCTTCGACGTCGCGTGCCGCGCCACCGCGAGCGGCAGGTCCTCGCGGTCGATGCCCCCGCCGTCGTCGACGACGCGAATGCGCTTGATGCCGCCGCCCGCGAGGTCCACGTCGATGCGCGTCGCGCCCGCGTCGAGACTGTTCTCGACCAGCTCCTTCAGCGCCGCCGCCGGGCGCTCGACGACCTCGCCCGCCGCGATCTGGTTGATGAGCAGGTCCGGCAGCGGACGGATCGCGCCCATCAGTGCGCCAGTCCGCGCGCCCAGCGCGCGTAGACGCCGTCCGCGAGGGCGTTCAGCGACGCCACGTGCGCGTCGAGGCCGCCGAGGATGTCGCCGCGCGACTGCCGCGACGGCGTCGACGCCGCAGGCAGCTCGTCGGGCGCCATGTCGCACCAGGTCGTGACGAGCTCGCGCGTCATCTCGACGTGGCACTGGAATCCGATGTGGCGATCGTCGAGCACGTAGGCCTGGTTCTCGTTGAACGCGTTGGTCAGGACGCGCGACGCGCCGGGCGGGATCGTGAACGCGTCGTAGTGCCACTCGAACACGTTCATCCGCTCGCGGCCGCCGAACCACTCGCGCGCGGCATCGCGGTCGGTCGCGTCGACGTCGATCCAGCCGATCTCGGTCACCGGCGCCTTCGTCACCGTGCCGCCGAGCGCGCGCGACAGGATCTGGCCTCCGAGGCAGTGGCCGATCACGGGCACGCGCGCGTCGACGGCGCGGCGCAGAAGCACCGCGAGGGCGTCGCGCCACGGCGTCCGGTCGTTCGCGCCCATCGGGCCGCCCATCATGCCGATGCCGGCGAACGCCTCGGGATCGTCGGGAACCGGCTCGCCCAGGTCGAGCGCGACGAGCCGGCAGGGTCGCCCGTGCGCCGCCAGCCAATCGCCGAAGCGGCCGGGGCCTTCGCTCTTCGAGAATCGAAATACGGAGACGGGACGCATCGGGGGTGCGACGGGGTGCGAGTCGGGGCGACCGGACGTCGCGGCGCGCACGCGGAGCGCCGCTACAATCGGGCGTTTCCATTCTAGCAGCGGCGCCTTCGACCGAGCGCCCGCGACCGTCCGATGACCCCTGCCTCGCCCGCCCGAACGACCGGAGCCGTCCTCGCCGCCGTCTCCCTCTCGCTCCTCGCCGCGTGCGCGCACGTGCAGGAGGCGATCGTCCCCAACGAGAACCTGAGGGTCGAGGGCATTCCCCCGATCCCGGCTGCGCTGGCCGCGAAGGTCGCGCCGTACACCGAGTTCCGGCCGAATGCGCTCGCGTCGTGGCACCCGGCGAGGCACGAGGTCGTCGTCGCGAGGCGCGCGAGGAACACGACGCAGCTCTTCGACGTCCGCTCGCCGCTCGCCGACCCGGTGCAGCTCACCGACTTCGCCGAGCCCGTGCGCACGGGCGCGTGGTGGCCCGCGAAGCCCGACGTCCTGGTGTTCGGCCGCGACGCGGGCGGCAACGAGCAGTCGCAGATCTATCGCCTCGACCCCGGCGCGAACGAACCCGTGCTCCTGACCGACCCGGCGCGCACCCACCAGCCGCTCGCGCTCAATCGCGCGCGCGACCGCATGCTCGTCGGGTCCACCGACGTCGACAAGGCAGGCGGGCGACGGGAGAACCCGACGCTGGACGTCGCGATCGTCGATCCGCTCGTTCCGGCGGGCGCGAGGAAGATCGCGACGCTTCCGGGCACGGGCTGGGGCGACTTCAGCTTCTCGTTCGACGACCGCCGGCTCGCGATGAACGAATTCAGGTCGGTCACCGAGACCTACGTCTGGGTGATGGACCTCGCGACCGGCGATCGGCGGCGCGTGCTGCCGGCGCCGGGCGGCGATCCGGCGCGAACGGTCGCGTCGACCGAGGTCGGCTTCTCGCGCGACGGCAGGGGCCTGTTCCTGACGACCGACCGCGACGGCGAGTTCCAGCGCGCGAGCTACCTCGATCTCGCCACCGGCGCGCTCGAGGCATTCGGACCGGCGAACTGGGACGTCGAGCAGCTCGCGCTCTCGCGCGACGGCCGCACGATCGCGATGGTCGTCAACGAGGCCGGCGTCGGCGTGCTGCGGCTCTTCGATGCGGATACGCGCCGCGAACTGCCGCGCCCGCAGGTGCCGATCGGCGCGGTGAGCGGCGTCCAGTGGCACCCGGACTCGACCGCGCTGGCGTTCGACCTCGACTCGTCGCAGAGCCCGGGCGACGTCTACGTGCTCGACGTGGCGTCCAACCGCGTGTCGCGCTGGACCGAATCGAAGGTCGCGGGGCTGGATGCGTCGCGATTCGCGGTGCAGACGCCGATCGAATGGAAGAGCTTCGACGGACGCACGATCACCGGCTTCGTCGCGAGGCCCGATCCGCGCCGGTTCCCCGGGCGCCGACCGGTGATGATCCAGATCCACGGAGGGCCGGAGGGGCAGGCGCGTCCCGGCTTCATCGGCCGCTGGAACTACTACGTGAACGAGCTGGGCGTCGCGATCATCGAGCCGAACGTGCGGGGCTCGACCGGCTACGGCAGGAGCTTCGTGTCGCTCGACAACGGGATGAAGCGGGAGGACTCGGTGCGCGACATCGGGGCGCTCCTCGACTGGATCGCGACCCAGCCGGACCTGGACCCCGCGCGCGTCGTCGTCGCGGGCGGCAGCTACGGCGGCTACATGAGCCTCGCGGTCGCGACGACCTACTCCGACCGCATCGCCGGCGCGATCGACGTCGTCGGCATCGCGAACTTCGTGACGTTCCTCGAGCGCACCGAGAGCTACCGGCGCGACCTCCGCCGCGTCGAGTACGGCGACGAGCGCGACCCGGCGATGCGCGCCTTCCTCGAGCGCATCTCGCCGGTGAACAACGCGGCGAAGATCGGCAAGCCGCTGTTCGTCGCGCACGGGAAGAACGACCCCCGCGTCCCGTACACCGAGGCCGAGCAGATCGTCGAGATCGCGCGCCGGAATGGCACGCCCGTCTGGTCCCTGCTCGCCGCGAACGAGGGCCACGGCTTCGCGAAGAAGGAGAACGCGGACTTCTACTACTACGCGACGATACGGTTCCTGCAGGAGACGGTGCTCAAGTAGGGCGGCCGGGCGTCGCACCGGCCCCGTCACATCTGCTTGAACAGGTGCGTGAACTGCCGCGAGATCGGAAGCTTGTCCGGTCGCGACCTGAACAGCGCGAACTGGCGCTCGGCGTCCTCCCGCAGCACGCCCGCGAGCTGCGACACGTTGACGATCGTGCTGCGATGGATCTGCCAGAAGCGGTCCGGATCGAGCTCGGCGACGAGGTCCTTGAGCGGCGTGCGGATCAGCGCCTCGGACTGCGCGAGCACGACCCTCGTGTACTTGGTGTCCGACTGGAAGTAGACGACGTCGTCGACCGGGATCAGCTTGACCTGCTTGCCGACGGCCGCCTTGATCCACCTGAGACGCGAGGCCGCCGGCGTCGCGTGCGCGCGAAGCGCGGCGACAATCTGCGAGAGGTCGGCGGGGGCGGACGCGAGCTTGCCCTTCACCCGGGCGACCGTCTGCGCGAGCCTCTCGGTCTCGACCGGCTTGAGCAGGTAGTCGACCGCCCCGGCATCGAAGGCCGCGAGCGCGTACTGGTCGTACGCGGTGACGAACACGACGTGGCACTCGTTGCCGATCGCGGCCGCGACGTCGAGCCCGGTGCGTCCCGGCATCCGGATGTCGAGGAACGCGACGCGCGGCTGGTGGACGTCGAACAGCGCGAGCGCCTCGTCTCCGTCCGCGGCTTCGGCCACGATCTCGAGCTCGGGCCAGGTCTCGGCGAGCTTCTCCTTCAGCCGCTCGAGCATCAACGGCTCGTCCTCGGCGATCAGCGCGGTGGGGCGTGTGTCGTTCATCGGGGGGCGGTCATGACCGGGACGAAGGGAACGGTGGATGCCGGCGCCTCGCGCGGCAGGACGATGCGGGCGAGGAAGCCGCGGGGCGCGTTTTCCTCGAGCTCGAGTGCCGCGCGCTCGTCGTAGAGGAGCGCGAGCCGCTCGCGGACGTTCGCGAGCCCGATGCCCGTGCCCGCGATCTGGATGCCCTCGAGCCCGGCGCCCGTATCCGCGACCGAGACCTCGATCCGTCCGCCGGCGTCGCGCGCGGTCACGTCCACTCGCCCGCCGGGCGGCCAGGGCTCGATGCCGTGCTTGATCGCGTTCTCGACCAGCGTGATCAGCATGCCGGGCGGCAGCGGAACGTCGGAGAGCGCGGGCGGAACCGTCACCGCGAACTCGAGCCGGCGGCCCAGCCGCGTGCGCATGATCGACAGGTACGCGCGCACGAGTTCGCCTTCCGCCGCCAGCGTCGTTCGCGCCTCGCGAAGCGCCGGCGTCGCCGCGCGCAGGAACACGATCAGGTCGCCGACGAGCCGCGCCGCGTCGGGCGCGCCCTTCTCGGCCAGCTGGCGCGCGCTCGCGAGCGTGTTGAACAGGAAATGCGGCTCGACCTGCAGCTGCAGCATCCTGAGCTGCGACTCGGCCAGCTGGCGCGACAGCTCGCTCTGGCGAGCCTCGGCGGCGAGGCGGGCGGTGAGCGCGGCGTACTCGCGATTGCGCAGGTGCGCGATCAGCGCGACGACGAGCGCGTACAGGAAGCCGAACACGAGGCCCGCGGTGACGACGTGGCGGAACTTCGCGCTGTCGGCGAGCCAGCCGAGCGGGTCGACGCCCTGCACGAGGCCCGCGATCGCGGCGCCGACGAACGCGCCCGCGAGCGCGAGCAGCGGTCCGACGACGACGAAGCGGAAGATCTTGCCCTGGAAGCGCCGGTATCCGAACCAGGCCGACAGCCCGGCCCAGATCAGCATCAGGACGACGAGGTTGAACAGGATCGCCGCTTCGACGAACGACATGTTCCACGGCAGGCGCGACGCGACCCAGGCGAACGCCGTGGTCGCGCCGACGATCACGAAGAGCCAGCGCCAGCCGCCGGTCGCGTAGAACCAGCGGTCGAAGGCGCGCACGTCCTCGCGCTCGACCTCCGACAGCGTCGACAGCACGCGGTCGGCGAACGAGTCGTAGCGGTGCTTGAGGCTCATCGCCATCGGGACGGACGCGTGGACGGGACTGCCCGGATTCTAGGCGGGAGATCGCCCCGCGTCGCCTCGGAGCCGGACGGGTCGCGTTCCTTCCGGGACGAACGACGGCCGACGGCGACCGGCAACGTCCGGTCGGCTAGATCCCCCGCGCGATCCGCGCGAAGGCCGAGTGGTTGTGGATCGACTCGAAGTTCTCGGCCTCGACCGCGAAGGCGGCGAACCGGCGGTCGGCGGCCAGGCGCGCCGCGACGCCGCGGACCAAGTCCTCGACGAAACGCGGGTTGTCGTACGCGCGCTCGGTCAGGTACTTCTCGTCCGCCCGCTTGAGGATCCCGTAGAGCTCGCTCGACGCCTCGGTCTCGGCGACGCGAAGCAGCTCGGAGAGCCGGACCGCCTCGCGGGGACGCACGCTGATCGTGATGGTCGAACGCTGGTTGTGCGCTCCGTACTCCGAGATCTCCTTCGAGCACGGGCACAGCGACGTCACCGGCACGGCGACGGTCACGAGCGACGCGTAGCGGTCGCCATGCAGCTCGGCCGACAGGCGCACCTCGTAGTCGAGCAGGCTCGCCACTCCCGAGATCGGCGCGGTCTTGCGCACGAACCACGGGAATGCCACCTCGATGCGCCCCGCGGGCGCGTCGAGCCGCACGACGAGCTGGTCGAGCAGCGCGCGCATGCCCGCGACGGTGAGCGGCGGCGCGCCGGGCATCGTCAGCTCCTCGAGCATCTCGATCAGCCGCGACATGTGAGTGCCCTTGCGATCCTCGGGCAATGCGACCATCACCGCGAACGTCCCGATCGTCGACTGCGCGGGCGCGTCGCCGTCGGCGAACGCGAGCGGATAGCGAAGGCCGCGGATGCCGACCTGGTCGATGGCGAGATTGCGCTCGTCGCTGCCCGACTGGACGTCGGGAATCGCCATCAGCGTCGAGGGGTTTTCCGGGCGGTTCATGCAGTGGCCGTCAGAGGAGGATTAGCCTATCACGCGGCGGGCTTGACGCGCGACTCGCCGGCGCGGGCAGGGAAGCGGGCCTCGATCGCGCGCGCGATGCCGTCCGCGTCCAGCCCGCAGCTCGCGAGCAGCGCCGCAGGCTCGCCGTGGTCGACGAATGCGTCCGGCAGGCCGAGGTGGAGGATCGCGATCCCGACGCCGGCGGCCGCGAGCGCCTCCGCGACGCCGCTCCCGGCGCCGCCCGCGACGACGTTCTCCTCGACCGTCACGAGCGCGTCGTGCGTGCGCGCGAGCTCGAGCACGAGGTCGACGTCGAGCGGCTTCACGAAGCGCATGTTGGCGACCGTCGCGTCGAGCCGCTCCGCCGCCGCGCGGGCGGCGGCGAGCGGAGCCCCGAAGGCGAGGATCGCGATGCGGTCGGCGCGCCTGCGCGCCTCGCGCACGACGACCCCCTTGCCGACGGGCAGGCCTTCGAGCGACGGATCGACGACGACGCCGGGTCCCGTGCCGCGCGGGTAGCGCACGGCCGCGGGCGTGCCGAGCCGGAACGCGGTCGAGAGCATCCGGCGGCACTCGTCCTCGTCGGACGGCGCCATCACCGTCGTGTGGGGCAGGCAGCGCAGGTACGAGAGGTCGAATGCGCCGTTGTGCGTCGCGCCGTCGGGGCCGACGAGTCCCGCGCGGTCGATCGCGAACACGACCGGCAGGTTCTGCAGCACGACGTCGTGGATCAGCTGGTCGTACGCGCGCTGCAGGAACGTCGAGTAGATCGCGACGACCGGCCGCATCCCCTCGCACGCGCGCCCCGCCGCGAACGTCACCGCGTGCTGCTCGGCGATGCCGACATCAAAGGTGCGCGTCGGGAATTGCGCGCCGAAGAGATCAAGCCCAGTGCCCGAAGGC
>JAKLIE010000189.1 GCA_022709775.1 Pseudomonadota bacterium | reverse complement strand
CTTCCGGCGCGGATTTCCTGTCGCCCGCGCTGATGGAGGCCGATCTGATGCGCCGGGTGCTTCCGCAGGGGCGCTACGGCGCGTGGCTCGCGGCGTTCCTCCCCGGCCTCGCGCAGCGCGAGCCCGCCGCGCTGTTCGAGCCCGCCGAGGTCGCCGACCGGGCCGATCCGCAGATCGTGCACCTGGACGGCCTCAACCTGTCCCGCGCGTGGTGCATGCGCGGGATCGCCCATGCGCTGGCGCCGGGCGACGTGCGGGTCTCCGCGCTGCGCGCCGCCGCGGTTCGCCACGTCGCGGCGGGGCTGTCGGGCCTCGAGAGCGCCGACTACATGGGTGCGCACTGGCTCGCCACGTTCGCGGTGCTGGCGATGACGGAGTGACGAACCTCCCGTAGCGAACGCGAGCGACGGGCTCGTGCCATGCGCCACCGCGCGGGCTAGAATGGCCCGACCATGACGGAATCGAATCTCCTCGTCGCGATCCTCGCGGCCGTCGCGGTCGTGGGCGTGATCGTCGTCGCGCTCGTCGCGCTCGCGCTTGTCCGGCTTTCCGCGCTGGCCCGCGCCCGCGATGCGCTCGACCAGCGCATCGAGGCGCTGGGCAGGGATCTCGCCGTCGTTCGGGCGCAGGGCGAGGATCTCGAGCGCGACCTGAAGCAGGAGCTGCAGGGGGCACGCGCGGAGCTGAGGCAGGACCTCGCGATCGCCCGGACCGAACAGGCGCAGGGCGCGCAGACGCTGCGCGGCGAGGTGGGCGAGCGTCTGACGCAGTTCACCGGGACGACACAGCAGCAGTTCGCCGCGCTCAACAAAGGGCAGGGCGACGCGCTGACGGCCTTCGGCGATCGGCTCGCGCAGTTCACGCTGTCGACCGGTCAGGCGCTGCGCGACGCTTCCGACCTCCAGGCCGGGCAGGCGAAGACGGCCGCCGACCGGCTGCTGGCGCTGACCCAGGCGAACGACCTGAAGCTCGAGGCGATCCGCGCCGGCGTCGAGCAGCGCCTCGACACGCTGCGCACGGAGAACTCGGCCAGGCTCGAGCAGATGCGCGCGACTGTCGACGAGAAGCTGCAGGCGACGCTGGAAGCGCGGCTGGGCGCGTCGTTCAAGCAGGTCTCCGACCGCCTCGAGCAGGTGCACAAGGGGCTGGGCGAGATGCAGACGCTCGCCACCGGCGTCGGCGACCTGAAGCGCGTGCTGACCAACGTCAAGTCGCGCGGCACCTGGGGCGAGGTGCAGCTGGGCGCGCTGCTCGCCGACCTGCTCACGCCGGTCCAGTATGCGCAGAACGTCGCGACTCGGCCGGGGAGCGGCGAGCGCGTCGAGTACGCGGTGCGGCTTCCCGGCCGAGGCGACGGCGGAGCGCCGTGCTGGCTGCCGATCGACGCGAAGTTTCCGCTCGAGGACTGGCAACGGCTGCAGGAGGCCGTCGAGCGTGCCGACGCCTCGGCGGTCGAGGCGAGCCGGCGCGCGCTCGACGCGTTCTTCAAGCTGCAGGCGAAGACGATCCGCGACAAGTACGTCGAGCCGCCGCACACCACCGACTTCGCGATCCTGTTCGTGCCGGCCGAGGGCCTGTTCGCGGAGGCGGTGTCGCGCCCGGGACTGGCCGACGCCCTGCAGCGCGACTTCCGCGTCACGCTGGCCGGACCCACGACGCTCTCCGCCATGCTGAACAGCCTGCAGCTCGGTTTCCGCACGCTGGCGATCGAGAAGCAGTCGACCGAGGTGTGGCGCGTGCTGGGCGCGGTCAAGACCGAGTTCGGGCGTTTCGGCGACATCCTCGCGAAGGCGCGCGAGCGGCTCGATGCGGTCGGCAAGACGCTGGACGACGCCGGACGCAAGAGCACGACGATCGCGCGCAAGCTGCGCGACGTCGAAGCTCTGCCCGAGGCCGAGGCCGACCGGCTCCTCACCGGCGAAGACGTGGGCGCGATCGACGTGGAGCCGGAGAGCGACGGTCGCGGCGACGGTGCCGGCGAAGTGAAATAGCGGCGCCATGTTCGACGCGCTGAAGCGCTGGCGCCGGCGGCGCGTGCTCGAACGTTCCGCGCTGCCCGACGCGCTGTGGGACGAGGCCGCGGCGGCGCTGCCCTTCGTGCAGGACCTGGACGACGCGGGGCGCGCGCGGCTGCGCGATCTCGTCGTTCTGTTCCTCGACACCAAGTCGATCGTCGGCGCGGGCGGCCACGAGGTGACGGCGTTGCAGCGCGTCGTGATCGCGATCCAGGCCTGCGTGCTCGTGCTCGAGCTGCCGTGCTCGCTCGACGGGTACGCGGACTTCGAGAACGTCGTCGTCTATCCCGGCGAGTTCGTCCCAGGCTGGACCTGGGAGGACGAGGCCGGCGTCGTGCACGCGAACGCCGGGCCGCTCGCGGGCGAGGCGATGCCGGGCGGGCCGGTCGCGCTGTCGTGGCCGGACGTCGAGGCGTCGGCCGATTTCGAGTCGGCGGGCATGAACCTCGTCATCCACGAGTTCGCGCACAAGCTCGACATGCGCGACGGCGACGCCAACGGCTGCCCGCCGCTCGATGCGCCGCTCGACGCGCGCCGATGGAAGGCCGTGATGTCGTCGGCCTACGACGACTTCGCCGCGCGGGTCGAACGCGACGAGGAAACCGCGATCGACCCCTACGCGGCGGACAGTCCCGGCGAGTTCTTCGCGGTGCTCTCGGAGGTCTTCTTCGCCTCGCCGCTGACGCTCGTGCGCGAATATCCGGACGCCTACCGGCAGCTCGCGGGGTTCTATCGCCAGGATCCCGCGGCGCGCGCGGCGGCGCCACGCCGGCCGCGCGAGGTCAGCTGAGCCAGTCGGCGAGGTTCCAGCCGGTCATGCGCTCGAGCTCGCGGATGTCCGGGGCGTAGGTCGCCACCAGCGCGGCACGGTCCGCGGCGTCGAGCGGGCTCTCGTAATCGCCGGGATTCGACTTCGCGTATTCCGGCAGCACCGCCGGCGGAAGCCCGAGGAAGCGCTCGGCGCGGCGGAACGTGTCGCCCGGATCGTCGCGCAGCCATTCGCTCCGAAGGAGCAGCGTCTGCTCGCGGGGGAAGAGGCTCCAGATGCGCGCGAGCTGCCGCGCGTAGAAGCCGCGCGACAGGTACGAGTAGGCCCGCGACTCGTGCATCGTCGCGGTGCGCATGCGTTCGTCCTCCGCGGCGAGCGCTTCGCGGAACCCGAGCGTCTCGCGCCCGCGCCTGCGTTCCATGTTCCAGTGCGAGTACGCGCGCGACGCGGGGTCGCGCAGCAGCAGGATCCATCGGATGCCCGGGTGGTAGTCGCGGATGCGAGCGGGCGCGGGCGGCCACCACCAGTAGGTCGGGGTCGGGTCACCCCAGAGGCGCGGCGCCGACGGGTCCCCGTACAGCGCGTGGTAGCGGCCCGGCGGCGGGCGGCCGTGCGCGAATCGCTCGTCGTTGTCGAACCAGTGCGGCTCCTTCATCTCGGGAATCACGATGCCGGGATGGGTCGACAACATCGACGCGAGCATCGTCGTCCCCCCCTTCTGGACGCCGCCGATCACGAAATCGACGCGGTGGCCGGCACTTCCCGCGCCCGCGCTCATGCGGCCCTGCCTGCCCCTTTCGCCGGGATCGGATGGAGCACGTCGAGCGCGATGGACGCGCCGGTGGGCTGGACGAGGCGGACGTGCCTGCGCTCGAGCTCGCGCGCGTGCCGGACGCCGCAGCTGTGCGCGATCATGTCGATCTCCTTGTTCATGTTCGCCGCGTAGCTCGCGACGCGCAGGTACTTCTCCTCGACGACGAGCCCGCGCTGCAGCCGCGGGTTGTGCGTCGTGATGCCGGTGGGGCAGGTGTTCGTGTGGCAGCGCAGTGCCTGGATGCACCCGAGCGAGAACATGAAGCCGCGCGCCGTGTTGACGAAGTCAGCGCCGCAGCACAGCGCCCACGCCGCGCGCGCGGACGTGACGAGCTTGCCGGACGCGACGAGGCGGATGCGCGGCTTCAGCCCCGCGGCGACGAGCGCGTCGGCCACGCGCGGCAGCGCTTCGTCGATCGACAGGCCGACGTGGTCGGCGAGCGCCTGCGGCGCCGCGCCGCTGCCGCCTTCGCCGCCGTCGACGACCAGGAAGTCCGGGGCGAACTCGAGTCCGCGCGCCAGGATCCGCTCCGCGAGCAGGTTGGTGAAATACCGCCCGCCGATCGCCGTCTTGATGCCGACGGGCTTGCCGGTGAGATCGCGCAGCCAGGCGATCCGGTCGAGCAGCTGGTCCATCGTGGCGATGTCGGGATGGCGGTTGGGCGAGAGCGAGTCCTTCCCGGCCGGGATGCCGCGGATCTGCGCGATCAGTTCGGTCACCTTCGCGGCGGGGAGCACGCCGCCCTTGCCGGGCTTCGCTCCCTGGGAGAGCTTGATCTCGAACGCGCGCACGGTCTCGCGCGCCGCGATCTCGCGGATCTTCGCGAGGTCGTATTCGCCGTGCGAATCGCGGACGCCGTAGCGCGCCGTCCCGACCTGCATGATGAGGTCGCAGCCGCCCTCGAGGTGGAACGGCGAGAGGCCGCCTTCGCCGGTGTCCATCCAGCAGCCGGCCTCCTTCGCGCCGCGCGACAGCGCGCGCACCGCGGGCTCGGAGATCGCGCCGAAGCTCATGCCGCTCACGTTGACCACCGAGCGCGCGAGGAACGGCGTTCGGCACCAGCCCTCGCCGATCGTGAGCGGCGGCGTCGGCAGGCGGTCGGACTCGAGCACCGGAAACGGCGCGTTGACGAAGATGAGCGCGCCCGGCGCGTGCAGGTCGTAGGTCGATCCGAAGCCGATGATGCCGCCCTCGTTCTTCGCGAGCCGGTAGACCCACGAGCGCGTCGAGCGGTTGAACGGCATCTCCTCGCGGTCGTTCGCGAAGAAGTACTGACGGAAGTACTCGCCCAGCTCCTCGAACCAGTAGCGGAACCGGCCGATGACCGGGAAGTTGCGCAGGACCGTGTGCTTCTTCTGCGTGACGTCGCGGACGAACATCACGAACAGCCCGCCGACGACG
>JAKLIE010000188.1 GCA_022709775.1 Pseudomonadota bacterium | reverse complement strand
CGTGAGCTGGCTGCCGTACCAGTACGCGTTGCGCGAGTGGCCGTAGAGCAGCACGCCGAGCTCGTCCATTCCGTCGACGATCTCGTCGTTCATCAGCCGCCACTTGCTCTGCCGCCGCAGGTTGCGGCCCTGGAATTCGTGCAGCGAGAGAATCGTGTCGTCGCACGGGTGGTACGCGTAGTGCACGGTCGGCCGGTAGAGGGTCTCGCCGTTCTTCTCGATCGACAGGTAGTCGGCGATCGAGATCGACTCGTTGTGCGTGATCAGGTAGCCCTGGATCGGTCCCGAGTTCGGGGTCCACGAGCGCACGCGCGTCGTCGCGCCCGGACGCGTCAGGAAGATCGCCGCGCGGCAGCCGTGCTCGTGGAACGTCGCCTCGGGCGGCACGTGGCGCTCGTGCGAGCCCCAGCCGAGCTCCGCCGGCTGCAGCCCCTCGGAAACGAAGCCCTCGACCGACCAGGTGTTGACGAACTCGTCGGGCCTCTTCGGGATGTCCGCCCACTGCGTGTCGCGCTCGGCGATGTGGATGCCCTTCACGCCCAGGTCCATCGCGAGCTGCGCCCAGGCCTCGCGCGTCTGCGGCGCGACGGTGTGGCCCATGTCCGCGGCGAGCCGGACCAGCGCGCGCTTGAACAGGTGGCTCACCATGCCGGGATTCGCGCCGTGGGCGATGATCGCCGTCGGTCCTTCGCCGCGCAGCGCCCGGACCTCCTCGCGCAGCGCGTAGTTGGTGCGCGCGGCGAGCGGCTTCGACCGGTCGAGGTAGCCGCCGGCCCAGGGCTCGATGCAGGTGTCGATGTACAGCGCCCCGACCTCGCGGCACAGCGCGACGAGCGCGGTCGACGACACGTCCACCGACAGGTTGACGAGGAACCCCCCCGCGACGAGCGGAGAGAGCACCTCGCGGTAGTTGTCCGGGTGCAGCGCGACCTTCTCGAACCTCACGCCCTCGAGCTCGGCGAGCCGCCGTGCGCTGTCGTCCGGGTCGATCACCACCATGCGTTCGCGGGGCGACCGGATGTGGCGCAGGATCAGCGGCAGGGCTCCCTTGCCGATGGAGCCGAAGCCGACGATGACGATCGGGCCGTCGTAGTCGGTCGTGGTGGGGGACAGGCGCATGGCGGGATTCGTCTCGGGTTCGGGAACGGGGTGTGCGCGGTCGAGGGCTCCGGCATGGCGACCGCCGCGCGGCAAAGGCGACAGGAGCGGGCTTCGGGGCCGGCCTCGGGGCAGCGCGATCGCCATCATACCGGCCCGAGTGCGCGGGCCGGCGGTGACGGCGCCGTGAACCTCGCCTCGCGCCTCGAGACGCATGCCGGGGCCGCGCAGCGGGCGATCCCGATCGGCGGTGCGACGCGCGAGCGTCACGGTTGCGGTCGGGCGGATCCGGGGATGAACGCCTGCTCGAAGGGGGCTCGATCGCGCGCGTAGCCGCCCGCTTCGGGATCGGCGATAAATGCCTTCGCGGTCCGCGAGCCGCCGCCTGTCGCGCGGTGCGACGTCGGACCCTATCCGGATTTCGCCGGAGACGGCGCGAGGATCCGCGCGAAGTACGTCGATCGCTCGAGCCGACAGTCGTCGCCGCCTTCCGGATAGTCGCGGCAGAGGTTCGGCCGGCGCTCGTAGATCGAGCATCGCATCGTGTTTCGGTTCAGCGCCGCGCACCATCCGTCGTCGAGACGGCGCATGACCGTTCCGCCCCAGGGATCCTGCTCGGTCAATGCCGGCGGGACGTCGTCGTCGCCCATGAGCATGACTTCCAGCCGGCAGCAGCAGGCCTCGCAGGAGGCGCAGGAGACGGCCGCGACGTCCTCGCTGCGGTTGGCACGCACTTCGGGATCGTTCACGGGAGTTCCGGCGGCTGTTCGTGCGAGCACGCGAAACGCGCACGAGCGGATGATACTGCGCAGCACGCTGCGCGACTCCCGCTCATTCAACTCGGCAGCTTTCGCCCGGCGAACCGGTGCCGGGCGGAGCGGCCGCTGCGTTCGCTCCCGGCGCATCGCGACCGACACCGGGTCCCGGTGCGCAATGCGATGTGAAGTCGCTCCCCGGCAAGACGATGCCGGAAGCGACGACCCCGCCGAAGCGGGGTCGTCGCGGTACGGGATCGGGCTGCGCGCGGCGGCGTCCGGGACCGCCGTCGTGAAGCGCCTGGTCAGGGACGGGTCACTTCCCGCCCTTGCCGAGCCTGACGTTGCTGACCCGCCAGAGTGCCGGCGGCTCCGCCGGCGTCCGCTCGGCGACCACGAACGGGAGCGAATCGTCGGTGGCGATGGTTCCGGTCGGAAACGCCGCTACCAGCGCCGCCCAGTTCGCGTACTCGACGCCCAGGTACCAGACACCGCACTCCGGATCGTTGATCGCATCGACCACGCCGTCGACCCCCGGGCAGTAATGGGCGTCGATGAATGCGTACCCGTCGCTCACACCGTCGCCCGTGGTGTCGAGCGGCAGGTTGAGGCTGAGATTGCCGGGCATCGGGTCGATCGTGCCGACGTAGTGGTAGCCCAGCTGCCGGACGTCGGCGAGCGACTGTCCGATCAGCGTCGATTCCACGACGTAGACACCGGCGTAGGCACCCAGCGGCTCGAACACCTCGTCCGTGTTGTCGAGGATGGCAGGCCCCTTCGCGCCGCGGGACACGAGCGTGCAGGTTCCGCCGTAGTCGTCACCGTCGGTCATTCCGGAAAAGCACTTGAGCTTGTTCAGCCCGGGGGCCGTCGAGAGCCCGGGGGGTGTCCCCAGTCCGGGGGCCGTCGAGAGCCCCGGAGCGGTCGACTGCCCGGGAGCGGTCGACAGCCCGGGAGCCGAGGTGGGCGGGGCGCTCTCGGCGACTGGAGTGATCGCCAGAGCGGTGGCGAACGTTGCGGCGACTGCCGCATGCAACAGGGTCGGTTTCATGGTTCCGGGTCCTCGTGTTTCGTGGTTCGGGGCGAACCGTCTGCCGGAGGCGACGGCCCGATCCCGGGGAACCGCATCGCGTGCGCGGCCCCCTCGCCGGCGCGCTTGCGCGCTAGGGGCAGTGATCCGCCCGGCTTGCGGATATGACAATGGCATTGAATCGCGCGGGAGTCAATGGCGGTGGCGTGCCGCCGGCGACGTTACGGGGGTGTCGCGACAATCGCCCCGGAACCATGGCGGCGCGAGCGGCAGCGCCCCGGGGCTTGGCTCGCATTCGCCCGCTCGGCGGCGAACGTTGCCAGGCGACGGCGCGGCCGAAGCGTGCACCGGTCAGTCCCCCGACACGCCCGCGCCTCTCGGTGCAGGCGACCGCGTGAGCATCTCGCGGACCAGCTCCGCGGCGGCGATCTGGACCGGCCGCGCCGGTCGCTGTGCCGATACCGCCATCGCGAGCGAGCTCCTGAGCGCCGGCTGCGCGATCGGACGCGCAACGAGCTTGCGTCCGACCTCGGCCGACTGCACGGCGCGCGGCGAAAGCACCGCGTAGCCCTGGCCCTCGGCGACCAGCTCCAGGATCGCGCCGATCGCATCGATCTCGAGCGCGACCTGCGGGCGCAGCCCCATCGTGGCGAGGCGATCCTCGACCAGCGTGCGGATCGCGTGCGGCCGGCTCGGGATGATCAGCGGGTAATCCGGCAGATCGCGCAGGCGCACGGCCGACTTGCGTCCGGCGGATCGCGGGCCGATCAGGCAGAGATCCTCCGCCAGCAGCGGCAGGAGCTCGACGGCGGGCGACCGGACCGGGTTGTAGAGGACGCCCACGTCGGCGCGACCGACGACGACCCATTCGAGGATGTTGACCGACAGCCCCTCGACGATGCTGACCGTCGCCTTCGGGTATCGGCGGCGGAACTCGCGCACGATCGGGGCCGTCAGCACCAGCGCGAGCGTCGGCGGCAGGCCGATCGCGACGTGGCCGACGGGCGCACCCTTGACCTCGTCGACCTCGCGGCGCGCCCGCTCGACCTGCTGCAGGATGCTCCGGGCGTGGTCGAGCAGGCGCTTGCCGGCCTCGGTGGGCACCGCGCCGCGCCCGTTGCGCAGGAGCAGGCTCTGGTGCAGTTCGACTTCGAGCCCCCGCACCTGTCGGCTGATCGCCGGCTGCGCGACGCCCAGCAGCCGCGACGCGCGCGTGAACCCGCCCAGGTCGACGACGGCGACGAAATATTCGAGCTGTTTCAGGTCCATCGGCATCTCCGGGAACCCATGCCGAACCGGCATAGCTGCTAGTGTAGCAATAGCGCTTTCATCGATGCCTCCGGTAGCGCACACTTGTCCGGTCAACGCTCGCGCGAGCAGGAGTTCGTGCCGGCGGCACAGGAGGAGGCATGAGCGAATTCGGCAGGACGGGCGTCGCGGTGCGCAACATCCAGCGCGCGGACGCCGCCGCGGTCGAGCGCCTCGGGCGAGCGGGCGTGGCGACCGTGCACGAGGCGCAGGGGCGCACCGGGCTGCTCAAGCCCTACATGCGACCCGTGTGGCCGGGCGCCACGATGTGCGGCACCGCGGTCACGGTGCTCGCGCAGCCGGGCGACAACTGGATGCTGCACGTCGCGGCCGAGATGATCCGGCCCGGCGACGTCGTCGTCGTCGCGGTGACGACCGACAACGACGACGGCATGTTCGGCGACCTCCTCGCGACCTCGTACCGCGCCCGCGGCGGGCGCGGGCTGATCATCGACGCCGGCGCGCGCGACGCGCGCACGCTCTCCGAGATGAAGTTCCCGGTCTGGTCCCGCGCGATCAACGCGCGGGGCACCGTCAAGGCGACCGTCGGCTCGGTGAACGTCCCGATCGTGTGCGCGGGAATGCTCGTCAATCCGGGTGACGCGATCGTCGCGGACGACGACGGCGTGGTGGTCGTGCCGCGCGAGCGGGCCGTCGCTGTTGCCGACCTCGCCGAGGCCCGCGAGAAGAACGAGGAGGGCAAGCGCGCGCGGCTCGCGGCGGGCGAGCTCGGCCTCGACCTCTACGGCATGCGTGAACCGTTGGCGAAGGCCGGTCTGAAATACATCGACTGAACACCGGGGTCAGAT
>JAKLIE010000187.1 GCA_022709775.1 Pseudomonadota bacterium | reverse complement strand
GGGCCGACCGCTCGGCTCCCTGGGCCGCCGAACGCATCGTCCGCTACCTCGTCGCGATCGGCAAGAAACCGGTCGTCGTGCGTGACTCGCCCGGGTTCTTCATGACGCGGTTCGTCAATCTCTTCGCGGCGGAGGCGATGCGGGCGGTCCAGGAAGGCATCTGCGGGATCCGCGACGTCGACGAGATGTGCAGGACCGGGCTGGGCTGGCCGATGGGCGTGTTCGAACTGCTCGACAAGACCGCGTCGTTCGACGCCTGGTACCACGCGCAGGAATACCTGCACGAGACGCTGGGCGAGCGTTACGCGATCCCGCCGGTCGCACGGAAGGTGTTCACCTCCGGATTCCGGGGCGCGCCGAACCTGAAGCCCGGCAGCCGCGGCGGCTGGTACGACTACTACGGGATCGAATCCAAGTGAGGAACCGATGAAGCGAGAAGTGGTGGTCGTGGCGGGGTGCCGGACGGCGCAGGGCACGTTCGGCGGTACGCTGCGGGACGTGCCGGCGCACGTGCTCGTGCAGACGCCGCTGCTCGAGGTGGTGAAGCGCGCGGGCGTCCCGGCATCCGAGGTCGACAACGTCATCATCGGGCAGGTCTACCAGACGTCGCAGGCGCTCAACATCGGCCGCTACTGCGCGCTCGAGGCGGGCTTCCCCTTCGAGGTCACCGGGACGGCGGTGAACGCCGCGTGCGGGTCGTCGCTGGAGGCGTTCAACAGCGGGGTGCGCGAGATCGCGCAGGGCGAGGCCGACGTCGTGATCGCCGCCGGGACCGAGAGCATGAGCGGGGTGCCGTTCCTGCTGCACGGGCACCGCTGGGGCACCCGTCGCGGCAACAGCGAGGTCGTCGACCAGTTCGAGGAGTCGACCTGGTCGGCGTCGACCTACCGCTACGGGCGATTCAACATGGGCATGGCGGCCGACCACGTCGCCAAGGCCTACGGGATCCCGAGGAGCGAGCAGGACGAGTACGCGCTGCGCTCGCACCGGCTCGCGGTCGCCGCGATCGACGCCGGCCACTTCCGCGAGGAGATCGTGCCGTTCACCGTCAAGGGACGGAAGGGCGAGGTCCGGTTCATGGTCGACGAGCATCCCCGCCGGGACTGCAGCCTCGAGTCGCTGTCGAAGCTCGCGCCCACGTTCGGCGCCGACGGCACGGTCACCGCGGGCAGCGCGTCCGGCGTGAGCGACGGAGCGGCGGCCGTGATGCTCATGTCGCGCGAGAAGGCCGGCGCGCTCGGCGTGAAGCCCATCGCGCGCGTGCTCTCGACCGCGCGCGTCGGCGTCGACCCGCGGATGATCTGCATGAGCCCTGGACCCGCCGCCCGCGTCGCGCTCGAGCGGGCGGGAATCGAGGCGGCCGACATCGGATGGTGGGAGATCAACGAAGCGTTCTCGTCCGTCGTGCTCTCGTCGTGCCGCGAGATCGGCATCCCGCTGGACCGCGTGAACCCGCTCGGCGGCGGCATCGCGCTCGGCCACCCGGTCGGCTGCAGCGGCGCGCGCACGGTGGTCACGATGGTCCACGGGATGCGACGCACCGGCGCGCGCTACGGGATGGCGACGATCGGGGCCGGCGGCGGCATGGGCGTCGCCGCCGTCGTAGAGCTCTGCGAATGAACGTCCCGCACGACACGGTATCCGGAGGAGAACGACGATGCAGGTGACCGACCAGGAGGGCAAGGCCGACGCGTCCGCGGCGGCGACGGCGTATTCGCCGGAGTTCGTCGCGGCGTCGCGCGAGCTCGAGCGCGAGTGGCGCGCGAAGTTCGACCAGATCGCCAGGAAGTTCGGCGTCGATCCCGCGGCCTACGTCGCGCGCACCGATTCCGGCCTTCCGCTCAAGCCCGCGTATTTCCCGCACGATGCCGCCGAGCCGGCGAGCATGCTGGCCGCGCCGGGGCTGTTCCCGTTCACGCGCGGGCTCAACGCGGCGCAGTACCAGTTCATGCCATGGGCGAACCAGCCGGTGATCGGATACGGGCTCCCGGAGGAGACCCGCCGCCGGATGGATTACCTGCAGGCGCAGGGGATGACCGGCTACTTCGGCAACACGTTCTACAACCTCGTCTACGACCTGGTGTCGCACGAGGGGCTCGACCCCGACCATCCGGCCGCCGAGGGCCGCGTCGGGCAGTGCGGCATGGCCGTCTATTCGCGCGAGGACAACGCGCGCCTGTTCGACGGCCTGGCGCTCGACAAGATGAACGTCGTGCACATCTCGTACTACGAGAACCTGCCGGTGCTCGCGCACTACCTCGCCTACGCACGCCGGCGCGGCGTGCCGTGGGAGAAGCTGGGCGGGAACTCGATGAGCTGGTACTACCAGAGCGCGTACGTCGGCATGACCTGCTTCCCGCCCAAGGCGGGGATGGATCTCGCCGCGGAGCTGATTGCGTTCTGCACGAAACGGATGCCGCGCTGGAACACGCTCAACCTCTTCGGCTACGGGATGGAGGAGGCGGGTTCGACCGCGGTGCAGGAGGTGGCGTTCACCGCGGCGGCCGGCATCGACTACGCGCGCGGGTGCATCGCGAAGGGGCTCGACCCGGACGTGTTCCTCGGCCGCTTCGGATTCCAGATCTCGCAGGCGAACGACTTCTTCGAGGAGGTCTGCAAGATCCGGGCGCTGCGGCGCATCTGGGCGCGCAAGTGCCACGAGCTGGGCGCGCGCGACCCGCGCAGCATGCACGTGCGCATCCACACGCACACGTCGGGCGCGGTGCTCACCGCGCAGCAGCCGCTCAACAACCTGATCCGGACCACGCTTCACGCCTTCGGCGCCGCACTCGCGGGAGTACAGGCGATGGAGGTCAGCACGTTCGACGAGGCGCTCGCGATTCCCACCGAGCACTCGGCGACGATGGCGCTGCGCATCCAGCAGATCATCCAGGAGGAGAGCGGCCTGACGCGCGTCGCGGATCCGCTGGGCGGCTCCTATTACGTCGAGGCACTCACGAACCAGATCGAGGCGGCCGCGCTGAAGATCTTCGACGAGGTCGAGAAGCGCGGCGGCTACCACAAGTGCCACGACTACGTCCGGGCGCAGATCGAGGCGAGCGCGCTGCGCTGGCGCGATCAGGTGGACGCGAAGGAGCGCATCCTGGTCGGCGTCAACAAGCACGTGTCCGACGAGATGCAGGAAGTCGAGGTGTTCAAGGTGAACCCCGAGTCCGAACGCATCGCTGTCGAGCGCGTGAAGGCGCTCCGCGCCGGCCGCGACCGCGCGAAGTGGGAGGCGGCGATGGCCGAGGTGCACCGGGCGACCGAGCGTTTCAAGGCCGGCGAAGTCGGCGGGCTGATCCCGGCGATGGTCGAGGCTTCCGACGCCGACGCGACGACCGGAGAGCTCATGGGGGTGCTCAAGCAGCACCTCGGCTGGGCGCCGCCGCACTGAAGGACGCACCGACATCGAACACCGCGGCGCGCGATCGCGCCGCCAACCCAGGCATCGGAGAACCGACGATGGACCAGCGCAAGATTCGCGTCCTGCTAGGCAAGGGAACGATGGACGCCCACGACCGCGGCGTCCGCTACCTCGCAACCAAGCTGCGCGAGGCCGGCATGGAGGTCATCTTCATGAACTTCCTGGAGCCGAGGGACGTCCTCGACGCGGCGATCCAGGAGGACGTCGACGTCGTCGGCATCTCGAGCTCGGTCGAGGGGCACATCCCGGTCGCGCGGGAGCTCACGAGCAGGCTCAGGGAAAACGGCAAGGCGGACGTGCTCGTCGTATTCGGCGGCGTGATCCCCGAGCGCGACTTCGAGGTCATGCGCGCGATGGGCGTCAAGGGGATCTTCGGTCCCGGCTCGTCCGCGGACTCGGTGGTCGAGTTCGTCCGGGCGAACGTCCGGCCGCACCGCGTGCCGGCCGTATGACCGGCGGCGCGTCGGCCGCGGCGACGAAGGGGCGTGCGGACGCCGTCGGGGAGGCGCCGATCGTCGTCACGGCCTCGGGCGGCGTGCTCGAGATCGAGATGCGCCGGCCGGCCAAGAAGAACGCCCTGACCGTCGCGATGTACGAGGGGCTGACCTCGGCGCTCGCGGAGGCGGACCGGCGGGCCGACGTTCGCGTCGTGCTGCTGCGCGGCCAGCCGGACGTGTACACGAGCGGCAACGACCTCCAGGATTTCCTGCAGCAGCCCGCGCTCGACGACGCCCATCCGGCGTTTCGCTTCGTGCGCACGATAAGCGCGGTCTCCAAGCCGATCGTGGCCGCGGTGAACGGCGCGTGCATCGGCGTCGGGGCGACGATGCTCCTGCATTGCGATCTCGTGTACGCCGGGCAGAGTGCGGTGTTCGCGCTTCCTTTCGTGAATCTCGGCCTCTGTCCGGAAGCAGGGTCCAGCCTCCTTCTCCCGCTCATGGTCGGACACGCGCGTGCGGCCGAGCTCCTGCTGCTGGGCGAGCCTTTCGACGCACAGACGGCGGCGGCGTGCGGGATCGTCGGCAAGGTATTGCCTGACGCCGAGGTGATCGAGCACGCGCGTGGGCAGGCGCGAAAGCTGGCGGCGAAGCCACCCGCCGCCGTTCGCACGTCCAAGGCGCTGATGCGGCGCGCGTTTCGTTCGGAAATCGAGGAGGCGATCAGCGTCGAGTCGGCGCAGTTTCGAGAACGCCTGGAGTCCGCGGAAGCCAGGGAGGCGTTCGCGGCGTTCCTCGAGAAGCGCAAGGCGGACTTCTCCCGTTTCAGCTGACCCGATTCGCGTGATCGACGAGCGCCCGAGGATGGGATTCATGCCATGAGCCGTGGCGGTCCGACAAGTGCCGCGAACGATCGCGATGGAGCCCGTTCGTCCCCTCCGCGGGCCGTACGCGGCGCCGGTCGCCCATGACGGCCGGCCTCGACACGCTTCCCGGGCTGCTGCTGCGCCAGGTCGAGTTGCGCGGAGGCGAGCCGGCCGTGCGCGAGAAGGACCTGGGCATCTGGCAGACCTGGACCTGGCGGGAGGTCGCCGACGAAGTGCGCGCGATCGCTTGCGGGCTTGCGGCGCAGGGCTTCCG
>JAKLIE010000186.1 GCA_022709775.1 Pseudomonadota bacterium | reverse complement strand
ATGGCTCTACGCCTGGCTGCTGCTCGCGCCGGCGATGTCGCTGCTCGTGCTGTTCACGCACTATCCGACGGTCGCGAACCTCTGGCACAGCTTCCTGTCGACCCCGAAGGGCAGCCGCCCCGCGGTGTGGGTCGGCGCGGACAACTACGCCCAGCTCGCCGAGGACCCGATCTTCTGGCAGGCGCTCTCGAACAACCTCTGGTACGCGCTCGGCACGATCCCGGTGTCGATCGCGCTGTCGCTCCTGATGGCGGTCTGGGTGCACGGGAAGATCGCCGGGCGCGGTTTCCTGAGGCTCGCGTACTTCACGCCGACGGTGCTGCCGATGATCGCGGTGGCGAACATCTGGCTGTTCTTCTACACGCCCGAGTACGGGCTGCTCGAGCAGTTCACGAAGGGGATGGGCTTCGCGAGCCACAACTGGCTCGGCAGCAAGTCCACCGCGCTCGCCAGCCTGATGGTCGTGACGATCTGGAAGGAGGCCGGCTTCTTCATGATCTTCTACCTGGCCGCGCTGCAGTCGATGTCGCCCAGCCTCGCCGAGGCCGCCGCGATCGAGGGCGCGTCGCGCTGGACGTTCTTCCGTCGCGTGACGTTTCCGCTGCTGATGCCGGTCACGCTGTTCGTGCTCGTGAATGCCGTGATCAACGCGTTCCGGCTCGTCGACCACATCGTCGTGATGACGCGCGGCGGACCCGACAACGCGACGGCGCTCCTGCTCTACTACATCTACGAGATCGGCTTCCGGTTCTGGGACTCGGCGTACGCGGCGGCGCTGACGATGGTGCTGCTCGGGATCCTCGGCCTCACAGCACTGGTCCAGTTCTTCGTGCTCGAGCGCAGGACGCATTACCAATGACATCCCCCCGAAGCGGCCTGCGGCCGCCGCCCCCCAGGGGACACGGCGACCTCGGGGCGGCGGGCGGACATCCCCCCGGGGCTCGCTTCGCGAGCCTCCCCCCGAGGGGGCGCGGCGACCTCGGGGCGGCGGGTGGACATCCCCCCGGGGCTCGCTTCGCGAGCCTCCCCCCGAGGGGGCGCGGCGACCTCGGGGCGGCCCGTCGGTCGCCGGAGGTGGCGCACCGATGACCCATGTCTACGATTCGCGCGGATGGGCGCGGGGGCTCGAGACCGCCGCGGCGTGGCTGCTCGGCATCCTTTGGATCCTGCCGCTCGTCTACGCGTTCTGGACCGCGTTCCACCCGGCCGAGTTCTCGACGCGCTTCGTGCTCTCCGCGCCGCTGACGCTCGACAATTTCGCCAAGGCCTGGGCCGCGGCGCCGTTCGCGCGGTATTTCCTGAACACGGTGATCCTGGTCGCGATGGTGCTCGCCGCGCAGCTCGTGCTGGTGACGCTCGCGGCCTACGCGTTCGCCCGCTTCGAGTTTCCCGGCCGCAACGTGATGTTCGCGCTCGTGCTCGTCCAGCTAATGATCATGCCCGACGTGCTGATCGTCGAGAACTACCGGACGATGACCTTCCTCGGCATCAAGGACACGATCCTCGCGATCGGCCTGCCGTACTGGGCGAGCGCGTTCGGCATCTTCCTGCTGCGCCAGACGTTCAAGACGATCCCGCGCGAGCTCGACGAAGCCGCCAGGGTCGAGGGCTGCTCGCCGCTCGCCGTGCTCTGGAAGGTGTACGTGCCGCTCGCGCGGCCGACCTACCTCGCCTATGCGCTCGTGTCGGTGAGCTACCACTGGAACAACTTCCTGTGGCCGCTCATCATCACGAATTCGGTCGAGTCGCGGCCGGTGACCGTCGGCCTCCAGGTGTTCTCGTCGACCGACCAGGGCATCGACTGGTCGATCATCACGGCGGCGACGCTGCTCACCACCGCGCCGCTGCTCGTCGCCTTCCTGCTGTTCCAGCGTCAGTTCGTCGCGTCGTTCATGCGCGCCGGAATCAGATGAGATCCCCCCGTAGCGGCCTTCGGCCGCCTCCCCCCGAGGGGGCCCGCGCGCTTGGGGCGGCCCGGCGCGCGCGGCGATCCCCCCGTAGCGCGCTGCGCCCGCCCCCCCCCGGGGGGGCGCGCCCTTGGGGCGGCCCGGCGGGCGCATGATTCTCGTCACGTGGAACGTCCAGTGGTTTCTCGGGCTCGACGGCCGCGTCGATCCCGCGCGCGTGGTCGCGCATGCCCGCTCGCTGGCCGATTTCGACGTCCTGTGCGTGCAGGAGCTCGCCGACAACTTCCCGGATCCGCGCCTCGAGGGCAACGACGACGGTGACCAGTTCGCGATGCTCGCGTCGCTCCTGCCCGGCTACACGGTCGTCCACGGTGTCGGAACGGATCATCCGGGCGACGACGGCCGGCGCAGGCGCTTCGGCAACGCGATCGCGACCCGGCTGCCCGTGCGGCAGGTGCGCAGGCACGCGCTGCCGTGGCCCGCCGATCCGGGCGTGGCGTCGATGCCGCGCGTGGCGGTCGAGGCCGTCGTCGCGGCGCCGTCCGGCCTCGTGCGCATCGTGACGACGCACCTCGAGTACTGGTCGCCGGCGCAGCGGACGCAGCAGGTGCGGCGGCTGCGCGAGATCCACGCGGAAGGCCACGGGCACGCGCGTCTGGGCAGCGCCGAGCGCGACGACGGCGGACCGTTCCACGTATTTCCGCACCCGTTCGCGACGATCGTCGCCGGCGACTTCAACCTGGGGCCGGACGATCCCGATCACGCGCAGATGCTCTCGCCGTTCCCGGACGGCACCTCGCGCTTCCACGACGCCTGGCGGCTCGTCCACGGCGAGCGTCCGCAGCCGCCGACGTTCTGCGTGCACGAGCCCTACTCGCCCGACTCGAAGCCGGTCGCCTGCGACTTCGTGTTCGTGAGCGACGAGCTCGCCCGTCGCGTGCGCTCGGTGGAGGTCGATTCGGCCACGACGCTGTCGGACCATCAGCCGGTCGTCGTCGCGATCGACGACTAGGGCCTGTTAGCGCTATCGGGGCACTTGCGCCGCGGGCGTGCCGGCGTGGGTGCCGGACCGTCCCGGCTACAATCCGGTTCGCGCCGCCGGTTGACTCGCTGCGGTGCTTCACCGTCCCACGCCATGTCCGACGACCCTGCCGGCACGCTGTCCCGGATCGCTGCCTCGCCGCGGCCGAAGGTCGTCCTCGTGAGCCATGGCTGGGGCGGGGGCGTGCGCCGCCACGTCGACGAGCTCGCGACGGCGCTGGCCGATCGCGCCGACGTGCTGCTGCTCGCGCCCGCCGGCCGCGACGTCGTGCATCTCGGTGCGACCCACGACGGTCGTCGCCTCGATGCGTGGTTCGCCTATCCTGGCGACCGCGCGGCGCTCGCCGCGCTGCTTCGCGGCCTCGGCGTCGCCTGGATGCATTACCACCACGTCGACGGCCTGCCGCGCGACGTGCTCGAGCTCGCTTCCGACGTCGGCGTGCCGTTCGACGTCACGCTGCACGACGCCTATCCGTACTGTCCGCGCTATCACCTCGACCGCGGCGAAGGCCGCTATTGCGGCGAGCCCGACGAGGCGGGCTGCAACGCCTGCCTCGCGCGCCGCCCGGCGCAGTGGCCGCTCGACATCGCGGGATGGCGCGCCACGTTCGGCACGTGGCTCGCGAAGGCCTCGCGCATCGTCGCGCCGAGCGCCGACACCGCCGAGCGGTTCCGGCGCCATTTCCCGGCGCTGCGCGTCGACGTCCGCCCGCATCCCGAGCCCCGCGTCGACTTCGCCTCGAAGGCGATCCGCGTCGGCCTGCTGGGCAAGCTCACGCCGGACAAGGGCTTCGACGTCGCGGTGGCGTGCGCGCGCGACGCGGAGGCGAGGGGATTGCCGCTCGCTTTCCGCATTCTCGGACCGGCCGGCGCGCCGCTGCCGCCGATGCGCGCGGGAACGATCTCGATGACCGGCGCCTACGACGACGCCGAGTTGCCCTCGCTCGTCGCGGCCGAATCTCCCGACGTGTGGCTGTTCCCCGCGCAGTGGCCCGAGACGTGGTCGTACACGCTGTCGGCTGCGCTCGCGACGGGCAGGCCGATCGTCGCGTCGTCCCTGGGCGCGTTACGCGAGCGGCTGGAGGGCGTCGAGCGTGCGCGCATCGTCGCGTGGGACGCGCCGGCGAGCGCGTGGAACGACGCGCTGCTCGCGGCCGTTCCGCGTTCTCCGCGCCCGGCGGCCGATCCGCCTGCGCCCTCGGCGTGGCGCGACTACGTCGACGCGCTCGTGGGCGACCGGCGCGCGGTTGCGAGGCCGGGTTCGCCGCTGCCGGCCCTTGCCCCGCGTCACTTCGTCCCGCCGCCGCCGCCGCCCGCGCTGCCGCTTTCCGCGCTGGTGCGGGCGGGAGCGCTGTGCGGCGAGCGCGAAGCGCTGAACGAGCTCGTCGCGCGCGCCGCGCAGACCGACGGCCTGCGTGCCGCGCAGGGCAACGATCGCGAGCTCGCGATCGCCCGCGAACGCATCGCCGAACTGGAGTCGTCGACGAGCTGGAGGATCACCGCGCCGCTGCGCCGCGCGTTGCTCCACGCGCGAATCGCGGGCACCCGCTTCTCGACGGTGCCGACCGCGGTCCGGCAGTTGCCGCGGCAGGGCGCCACGGCGCTCGCGGTGTTGCGCGAGCAGGGACCGGCGGCGCTCGCGAGGCGCGTCCGCGACAAGCTGCGCGGGCGGGGCTACGTCCCGTCGTCGAGCCGCCGGACGTGGAAGGCCGAGACTTCGATCGCACCGCTCGCGTTCGGCGAAGCGGCGTCGCCGCGCGTGTCGATCGTCATCCCGGCCTACGGTCAGGCGCTCGCGACCTACACGTGCCTGAAGAGCGTCCACGCCACGGTGCGGCACGACGAGACCGAGGTGATCGTCGTCGACGACGCATCCCCCGAGCCGCTCGCGCAGGCGCTGGCCGTCGTGAGCGGCGTCCGGTTCGAGCGCCCGGAGAAGAACGGCGGGTTCATCGCGGCCTGCAACCTCGGCGCCGCGCGCGCTCGCGGCGCGACGATCGTGTTCCTCAACAACGACACGATCGTGACGCCCGGCTGGCTCGATGCGATGTTGCGCG
>JAKLIE010000185.1 GCA_022709775.1 Pseudomonadota bacterium | reverse complement strand
AACGGACGCTCGAGGCGGACGGCCTGGCGCCCGATCGCCCACGAGCGGTAGATCACCCACGCGAAGAGCACGAGGACCAGCGCGACGCCGGCGAATCCCAGCTCCTCGGCGATCACCGCGAGCAGGAAGTCGGTGTGCGCCTCGGGCAGGTAGAGGAGCTTCTCGACGCTCGCGCCGAGGCCCACGCCGAAGAGCTCGCCGCGGCCGAACGCGATGAGCGAGTGCGAGAGCTGGTAGCCCTTGCCGAGCGGGTCCGACCACGGGTCGAGGAACGCGGTGAGGCGCTGCAGTCGGTACGGCGCGGCGACGAGGATCGCCGAGAGCGCGATCGGCAGGAGCGCCGTCAGCCCGGCGAACAGCCGCCAGTCGAGGCCGCCCAGGAACAGGATCGAGAAGCCGATCGCGACGATCACGACGAACGCGCCGAAATCGGGCTCGAGGAGCAGGAGGCCGCCGATCAGCACCATCGTCGCGAACAGCGGCGCGAAGCCGCGGAGGATCGTCTGCCGGAGCGGCTGGCGCGCGTGCAGGAACGCGGCCTTGCGCACCGCGTAGCTCGCGGCGTAGAGCACGACTGCGAGCTTCATGAACTCGGACGGCTGGACGTTGACGACGTAGAGCGACAGCCAGCGCCGCGACCCGTTGACGCTGCGCCCGATTCCGGGCACGAGCACGAGCACGAGGAGCGCGATGCCGGCGACGAACAGCCACGGCGCGAGCGTCTGCCATGCCTTGACGGGCACCTGGAACGCGCAGGCCGCCGCGAGCAGTCCCACGGCGACGAACACGCCGTGCCGCGCGAGGAAGTACCACGACCGGTGTCCCGTCTGGACGGAGGACTCGGCCATCGCGATCGACGCCGAGTAGACCATCACGAGGCCGATCGCGAGGAGCATCAGCGCGGCCCACGCGAGCGACGCGTCGTAGGCGAGCATCGTGCGCGAAGGCTGCGAGGGGTTGGCGAGGCCGAGCAGCGTGCGGACGGACGGCATCCCTCCCGGACCCGCCGTGCGGCGTTCCGCCCGGGGCGCGCGTGCACCTTCCGGGCCGCCCGGGAGAGGCGCGGCCGTGGCGCCGCCCGTGCCCGGCCTACGCACGGAGCGCCTCCCCGGTGCGTTCGCGCACGAGGGCGCGGAAGCGCTCGCCGCGCGCCTCGTAGTTCGCGAACTGGTCGAGGCTCGCGCACGCGGGCGACAGCAACACCGCGTCGCCGGGCTGCGCGAGCGCGAGCGCGCGCTCGACCGCCGCGTCGAGCGTGCCGACCGACTCGACCGGCGCCTTCGCGCCCGCGAGCCCGCGCGCGACGTCGGGAGCGTCGCGCCCGATCAGCAGCACCGCGCGGCACGACGCGTCGGCGGCTCCCTTGAGCGGCGCGAAGCTCTGCCCCTTGCCGTCGCCGCCGGCGATCAAAACGACGGGGCGGCCGATGCCGCGGAGCGCGACCTCGGTCGCCGCCACCGACGTCGCCTTCGAGTCGTTCACGAACAGCACGCCCTTCGCCTCGCCGAGACGCTCCATCCGGTGCGGCAGGCCGTGGAACGCGCGGAGCGCGTCGAGCACCGGCTGCCGGATGCGCGCGACCGACGAGACGAGCGCGAGCGCGGCGAGCGCGTTGATCGCGTTGTGCCGGCCGACGAGCGACAGCGACGCCGAGGGAACGATCAGCTCGCCCCCGCGCGCGAGCCACGCGCCGTCGGGTCGCTCGACCAGCCCCCACTCCTCCTCGGAGAACGGCACCGACGAGCCGAACGACTGCACGGTCTCGCCCTGGCGGCGCATCAGTCGCACGATCGGGTCGTCGCGGTTCAACACCTGCACCCGGGCGCCGTTGAAGATCCGCGCCTTCGCCGCGGCGTAGTCCGCGAGCCCCGCGTAGCGGTCCATGTGGTTGGGAGTGACGTTGAGCACGGCCGCCGCGGTCGGCTTCAGGCTCGACACGGTCTCGAGCTGGAAGCTCGACAGCTCCAGCACGAAGACGTCGGGCCACGGCGCGCCGGCCTCGATCGCCGCGAGGACGTCGAGCACGGCCGAGCCGATGTTGCCTGCGACCGTCGCCGCGAGGCCGGCGGCGCGCGCGAGTTCGCCCGCGAGCGCGGTCGTCGTCGTCTTGCCGTTCGTGCCGGTGATCGCCAGCACCTTCTGGCCGGGCGGCAGCTCGCGCGCGAAGAGTTCGACGTCGCCGGCGAGCTCGACGCCGGCCGCGACCGCCTCGGCGATCGCGACCTGGTCCTTCCGGACGCCGGGGCTGATCGCGATCAGGTCGGCGCCGGCCAGCGTCGCCGGCGTGACCGGACCCGTCTCGAGACGCACGGCCGGCAACTCCTCCGCGAGACGCGCCGCGTTCGGCGGATGCGGGCGCGTGTCGGCGACGCGCACGGTCGCACCGTGGCGCGAGAGCCAGCGCGCGAGCGTGAGCCCGGTGAGCCCCAGGCCCAGCACCACCGCGTTGCGGCCGGCGTAGTCGGTCATTGGACGACCTCCCCCAGGCTCGCCGCTGACGCGGCATCTCCTTCCCCCTCCGGAAGGAGGGGGCGAACACCTTGGGGCGGCCCGGCGGTGTTCATGCGACCTCCCCCAGGCTCGCCGCTGACGCGGCATCGCCTCCACCGGGAGGGGGAAGAACGCCCTGGAGCGGTCCGGCTTCGTTCATCGCAGCTTCAGCGTGGATAGGCCGAATAGCACCAGCAGCATCGTGATGATCCAGAACCGCACGACGACCTGGTTCTCCTTCCAGCCCTTGAGTTCGTAGTGATGGTGGATCGGCGCCATCCGGAAGACCCGCCTGCCGGTGAGCTTGAACGACGCGACCTGCACGATGACCGAAAGCGTCTCGACGACGAACACGCCGCCCATGATGAACAGCACGATCTCCTGCCGGACGACGACGGCGATCGCGCCCAGGCCGGCGCCGAGCGACAGCGCGCCGACGTCGCCCATGAACACCTCCGCCGGGTACGCGTTGAACCACAGGAAGCCCAGCCCCGCGCCCGCGATCGCGCCGCAGATCACCGCCAGCTCGCCTGCGCCCGGAATGACCGGGAATTGCAGGTAGCGCGCGAAGATCACGTTACCGCTCACGTACGCGAACACGCCGAGCGCCGCGCCGACCATCACGGTGGGCATGATCGCGAGACCGTCGAGACCGTCGGTCAGGTTGACCGCGTTGCTCGTCCCGACGATCACGAACCACGAGAGCACGATGAATCCCCAGACGCCGAGCGGATAGCTCACCGTCTTGAAGAACGGCACGATCAGGTCCGCCTTGGGCGACAGCGCGCCCGAGAACCCGCTGCCGACCCAGTCGGCAAAGTGGCCGAACGACTGCACCGTTCCGGGCGCCGACACCGCGAACGCGAGGTAGACCGCCGCGACGAGACCGATGACCGACTGCGCCAGGAACTTGGTGCGCGCGGACAGCCCCTTCGGGTTGCGGTAGACGACCTTGCGGTAGTCGTCGACCCATCCGATCGCGCCGAAGCCCACCATCACCAGCAGCACCACCCAGACGAACCGGTTCTCGAGGTCGCCCCACAGCAGCGTGGTGACCGCGATCGCCACGATGATCAGCGCGCCGCCCATCGTCGGCGTTCCCGCCTTCGTCAGGTGCGTCTGCGGGCCGTCGTCGCGCACCGACTGGCCGATCTTCATGCGCGTGAGCCACGCGATCATCCGCGGGCCGACGACGAAAGAGATCACCAGGGCCGTCATGCACGCGAGCACCGCGCGCAGCGTCAGGTAGCCGAAGACGTTGAACGCACGGACGTCCCTCGCGAGCAGCTCGGCGAGCCAGAGCAGCATCAGAGGCCTCCCGCCGGGGCTGCGGCGAGCGCCGCGACGACGCGCTCCATGCGCATGAAGCGCGATCCCTTGACGAGGATCGCGACGCCCTCCCGGGCTTCCGGGACGACGGCCGCAACGAGCGCGTCGACGTCGGCGTACCAGCGCGCGCCCTCTCCGAACGCCTCCGCCGCGTGCCGCGCGAGCGTGCCGACCGCGTCGAGCCGGTCGATCCCGCGCTCGCGCGCATACGCGCCGACCTCGCGGTGGAACGTCGGGCCCTCGGCGCCGACCTCGCCCATGTCGCCCAGCACGAGGCGGCGCCGACCGGGCGCGCGCGCGAGCACCTCGATCGCGGCGCGCACCGAGTCGGGGTTCGCGTTGTAGCTGTCGTCGATGACCAGCGCCCCCGCGTCGGTGCGCATCGCGACGAGCCGTCCGGCAACCGGGCGGAACGCCGCGAGGCCGCGCGCGACCGCGCCGAGCGGCGCACCTGCCGACAGCGCGGCCGCCGTCGCCGCGAGGGCGTTGCGCGCCATCGGCTCGCCGGGAACCGCGAGTCGGACCGTCGCGGCACCCGACCACGTGCTGATCGCGAGGTCCGTTCCGTCGGCGCCGAGCGTCGCGCGCGCTGTCACGTCGGCCGCCGCCCGGAGCGCGAACGTGCGCACCTGCGCGCCCGCCCGCGCGGCCGCTTCGCGCCAGACGCCGCACGACGCGTCGTCGGCGTTCAGCACCGCCACGCCGCCGGCGGGAAGCGCGGCGACCGCGTCCGCGTGCTCGGCGGCGACATCCGCGACGCTCGCCATGAACTCCTGGTGCTCGCGCTGCGCGTTGTTGACGACGACGATCGTCGGCCGCGCGATCGCCGCCAGCTCGCGCGTCTCGCCGCGGTGGTTCATGCCGAGCTCGATCACCGCGGCGCGGTGGCCTTCGCGGAGCCGCAGGAGCGTCAGCGGGAGCCCGATCGCGTTGTTGAGGTTGCCCGCGGTCGCGAGCGTCGCGCCTTCGCCCCAGGCCGCCCTCAGGATCGCGGCCGTCATCTCCTTGACCGTCGTCTTGCCGTTGCTCCCGACGACCACCGCGAGCGGCAGGCCGAAGCGCGCGCGCCAGTCGGCAGCGAGGCGCCCGAGCGCCGCGAGCGGATCGGGAACGGCGACGACCGGACCGGGAAAAGCGCCGCGCCCGTCCGCGACCATCGCCGCCGCGGCACCGCGGCCGAACGCGCCCGCCACGAAGTCGTGGCCGT
>JAKLIE010000184.1 GCA_022709775.1 Pseudomonadota bacterium | reverse complement strand
GCCACGATCAGGAAGTAGCCGGGGAAGCCCATCTGCACGATGGTCTTCGTCTCGAACACGAGCCGGTCGACGTAGGCGGGGCGCGCCCGGTCGCGCGCGGCGCCGTCCGGGTAGAGCTGCTCGAGCCGGCCCTCGAGGCCGGCGAGCGCCTCGCGCTCCAGGTGTTCCTCGATCGTGACGCCTGCCGGCGTCGGGAACTCCGGCAGGTGCGGCTTGCCGAGCGGGATCGTCAGGTTGCAGCGCTGCGCGATCGCGACGCTGTTGGCGAGCGCCTCGGGCAGGTCGGCGAACTTCTCCGCCATCTCCCGCTGCGACAGGAAGTACTGCTGCGGCGTGAAGCGCTTCGGCCGGCGCGGATCGGCGAGCACGTGCCCCTCCGCGATGCACACGCGCGCCTCGTGCGCGCGGAAGTCGTCCGGGCGCAGGAACTGGACCGGGTGCGTCGCGACGACCGGCAGCCCGACCTCCGCGGCGAGCGCGACGGTCGCGTCGACCAGTGCCTCTTCGTCCGCGTGGCCGGCACGCTGCACCTCGAGGTAGCAGCGGCCCGGGAATCGCCGCTTCCACGCCTCCGCTGCCGCCCTCGCGACCACCGAATTGCCCTGCAGCAGCGCCTGCCCGACGTCGCTCTCTCTCGCGCCGGCGAGCACGATCAGTCCCTCGGTGCCTTCGTCGAGCCACGCGGGATCGATCTCGGCACGGCCGCGGTGCTGGTGGCCGAGGTACGCGCGCGTGAGCCAGTCGCAGAGTTTGAGGTACCCGCCCCGGTCGGCCGCGAGCAGGAGCGCACGGAACGGCGCGTCGCGCTCGGAAGCGTGCGTGATCCAGACGTCGCAGCCGGCAATCGGCTTCAGCCCCGCGTCGCGCGCGGCCGAGTAGAACTTCACCAGGCCGAACAGGTTGGCGAGGTCGGTGAGCGCGAGCGCCGGCATCCGGTCGCCCGCCGCCGCACGCACGGCATCGTCGATGCGGACGGTCCCGTCGACGACGGAGAATTCGCCGTGCAGCCTCAGGTGGACGAACGTGGGGGCGGACATGGAAGCGGGGGGCGACGATGCTAGAATTCTAGCGCGCCGACGGATCGCGCATCGCGTTTTCGTCGCTGCGCGCAACCTCCATGCCGCGCCTCTCCACCCTCCTCGTCGTGCTCGCCGCCGCGGTGGCCGCCGGCTGCGCGTCGGTCGGGCCCGCCGCACCGACGACGGACGGGAGGGCCGCCGAGGCGCCGCCGGTGCCGAAGAACGTCGAGCCCCCGCCGCCGAACGTCAATCTCTCGGGATTCCCGCTGCCGTACCGGCAGGGCTACGCGGACGGCTGCGCCAGCGCGTCGGGGCCGCAGCGCCGCGACGGGACTCGCTACTCGGCGGACCCGAACTACCGCACCGGATGGACGGACGGGCTCGCGCTGTGCAAGCGCAGGTGAGCCCGGGCGGGACGACGCGGGATCTCGCGGGTTGAAGCCGGCGACCTCGCGGCTCGTGCCGCTGCGCGGCCTCGCGCACCGGGTGCTCACGTGGGGCGACCCGGGCGCGCCGAAGCTGTTCTGCGTCCACGGCTGGATGGACGTCGCCGCGTCGTTCCAGTTCCTCGTCGACGCGTTCGTGCGCGACCGCTACGTGATCGCGCACGATCTCCGCGGATTCGGCGGCTCGGACTGGCAGGCGCAGGGCTACTGGTTCGCCGACTACCTCGCCGACCTGGAGGCGCTGATCGACGCCTTCGCGCCGGGCGAGCGCGTCGACGTCTGCGGGCACAGTCTCGGCGGCAACGTCACGATGCTCTATGCCGGGATTCGTCCGGACCGCGTGCGGCGCGCGATCTCGCTGGACGGATTCGGCATCCCGGCGGAGTCGGACGACGATGCGCCGCGCAAGTTCGCGAAGTGGCTCGACGCGCTCTCCGATCCGCCCGCGTTCGCGTCCTATGCGAGCCTGGCGGACGTCGCCGACCGCCTGCAGCGGAACAATCCGCGCCTCGCACGGGACCGCGCGGAGTTCCTCGCCGCACACTGGGCGCGCGCGCTTCCCGACGGGCGTGTCGAACTGCGCTCGGACCCGCGCCACAAGCTGCCGTTCCCTTCGGTCTACCGGGTCGGCGAATCGACGGCGATCTGGAAGCGGATCACGGCGCAGGTCCTCTGGGTGGCGGGTGCGGAGTCGACGATTCCACGATGGCTCGACACGCACCCGGAAGGCGAGATGGGCGTCGACGGCCTCGACGGCGTGCGCCGGCGCATGGCCTCGATCCCCGGCGCCCGCCTCGTCGTGATCCCGGAGGCCGGGCACATGCTGCACCACGACCGGCCCGACGCGGTGGCGCGCGCGGTCGAGGCGTTCCTCGACGCGCCGTGAGGCGGCGCCCGATCGCACGATGAGCAACCTGCTCGGCATCGGGTCGCGCCGCGGCGCCTACATCGCGCTCGCGTTGCTCACGTCGGTGTGGGGGGCGAACTGGGTCATGATGAAGCTCGCGCTCGGGAGCGCGGATCCGGTCGTCTTCAACGTCGAGCGCACCTGGGTCGCGATCGCGGTGCTCGTCGTCGCGATGGCGGCGATGCGCGCGCCGCTCGCGCCGCAGGCGACGTGGACCGCGATCCTCGTCACCGGCTTCTTCCAGACGACGGTCAACTTCGGCGCGACGACGATGGCGGTCGCGGGCGGAGGCGCGGGACGCACGTCCGTGCTCGTGTTCACGATGCCCTTCTGGACGCTCGTGATCGCGCGGATCGTGCTCGGCGAGCGCGTGCGCGGCACGCAGTGGCTCGCCGTGGCCTGCGCGTTCGCGGGGCTCGTGCTGGTCGTCGCGCCGTGGGACTGGCGCGGCGACCTCGCGCCGAAGCTGTGGGCAACGCTCTCGGGACTGGGGTGGGCGGCCGGGAGCGTCGCGATGAAGCACTTCCAGCGCACGCACCCGACCGATCCGCTGAACTTCACGGCCTGGCAGATGATCGTGGGCGTTCTGCCGCTCACGCTGCTGCCGTTCGCGTTCGACTTCGCGCCCACGCGATGGAGCGCGGCGCAGGTCGCGCTCCTGATCTACGTCGGAGCGATATCGACGGCGCTGGGCTTCCTGCTCTGGATCGCGGTGCTGAAGCAGCTGCCCGCGGGCACGGCATCGCTCAACATGTTCGCCGTCCCGCCGATCGCGCTCGTGTCGTCGATGGCGGTCTTCGGCGAGCGCCTGACCGCCAACGAGTGGGCGGGCATCGCGCTGATCGGCGCGGGCCTCGCGATCCTCGCGGGCATCGCGTGGCGCGCGTCGCGCCGCGGCGCAGGCACGGACGTTCCGCTTCCGCCGCCCGAAGGCGGGTGAGGCGGCCGCATCAGGCCGCCGCGCGCGCGGCGTGCCGGTCGCGCCGGTCCGAGAGCCACGCCCACGCGAGCCATGCCGCGGGCACGAGCACCATCACGTAGGTGAGCATCTCGCCCCAGAATCCCTCGGGACCGTACGGCTCGGTCGCGAGGTGCAGCGCCTCGTTGTCGACGCCGGGGATCACGCCCGCCTCGCTGAATTCGTGGACCGCGTAGATCAGGAGCTGGATCGAGAACAGCACGAGGAAGAGGGACGTGACCTGGAAGAAGCGCCTGAGATCGACGCGCTGGCCGTAGCGCGCCCACGCCCAGGCGAGCACACCCGCGAGCGCGACGCCCGAGAGGACGCCGGCCAGCAGGTCGCCGTGCCCGGTCTCGCGGGCCAGCGTCGTGATCACCAGCGCGGTCTCCATGCCTTCGCGCACGATCATCAGCAGCACGAACGCGAACACGCCGGCAAACGCGCCGATGCCGGCCCGCGCCGCGGCCGAGTCGACCTTCGCCGCGATATCGGAGCGCATCGTCCGCGCGGTGCGCTGCATGTAGACGACCATCGAGAGGACCATCGCGGCGGCGATCGCGGCGAGCAGGCCCTCCCACAGCGGCTTGTTGTCCGCCTGCGAGAACAGCCAGCCGGCGACGAACGAGAGCGCGACGCCGGCAATCGTACCCGCGTACACCGCGGGCGTGAGTGCGACCCGTCCGGACTTGCGCAGGTACGCGAGCGTGAGGGCGACGATCAGGAAGGCTTCGACGCCTTCGCGGAACGAGACGAGTGCGGTGGCGAGCATGGGGCGCCTGGACGGGAAAGGGGGGAGATGTCTTCGCGGTCGAAAGGTGCGCGAGGGGCGGTAACAAATAAGAATGATTCGCATTATGAAGGTACTGTCCCCCCGGCGCAAGCCCCTTCGACCATAGGCTTGATGCGCGTCAAGCCGCCGCGGACCGTCCCGAACCGCGGTCGATCCGTGCCCCGTCGGCTGCGCGAGGCGACGGCACGTCGCACCGGCCGGGGCGCACGGCACCGCACGGTAGAATCCCGGTCCCTCACGTTCGGATCGGGCCGGTGATGTCGGAACCCGCGGATCTGTCAAGACTCAGGATCGACCGCAACCCGGCGCCGATCCGGCGCCGCCGCCCGACGCGCTGGATCGTGCTGGGCGCGATCGCGGCCGCGGCGACCGCCGCCGGGGTGTGGATCGCGGCTTCGCCGCGCGTCGTCGACGTCCAGACCGTCGCGGTCGTCACGTCGTTCCCGTCTCAGCAGTACGCCGTCCTCAACGCCACCGGCTACGTCGTCGCGCAGCGGAAGGCGGCGATCGCCTCGAAGGCGACCGGTCGGCTCGACTGGCTGGGCGTCGCCGAAGGGTCGCACGTCAAGGCGGGCGAGGTGATCGCGCGCCTCGACAACCGGGACGTCGTCGCGCAGTCGCAGGCCGCCGACGCGAACGCCGGCGCCGCGCGCGCGGCGCTCGAGCAGGCGCAGGCCGAGGAGCGGGACGCGCTCGCGCAGCACCGGCGCAACCTCGACCTGGTTGCGAAGGGCTTCGTCTCCCAGTCCGCGCTCGACAGCTCGACGGCGCGCGCGGACCGCGCGGTCGCCGGCGTGGCGAGTGCGCGCGCCGCGCTCGCCGCTGCCGAGGCGAACGCGCGCAACGCCGCGGTCGCGGTCGACTACACGATGATCCGCGCGCCGTTCGACGGCGTGATCCTGTCGAAGAGCGC